>DAOMZK010000220.1:0-4852 GCA_035438035.1 Cyclobacteriaceae bacterium
CCTACGATCAGGAGACTTTTTACAATTAATTTTCTCATACAGATAAATATTTGTTTTTACTTCTGACACCATTAATACGTCAAATGTCACGCGAAAATTGTTCCACTGGTAGCCAGTGTAGCTGCGTCCTGGATATGTGTAGATAGAGATAGGGGTTCGAGATTCAATTCACACCATAATAAAAATGATGTGTCTATGAATCACCAAAATGTGTAGCTGAAACTAATTTTCTGAACCGTAGCGCTTCCGAAAATCATCAGCGTATTTATCACCTACAGGAATGGGCGTCTGTCCGATAAATACCTGTGACCTTTGAAAAGAGGATATTTTGGAAAAAGGAACAATGAATGAGTTATGAATTCTGCAGAAAAGCTCCGGGGGTAGTTTGGATTCGATTGCTTTCAAATTCATACGCGTCATAACCGGGCGCGGCTGGGTGTTGAGGAATATTTTCACATAATCCTTGAGACCTTCCACATACATAATGTCTTTATAGAAAATCTTAATTTCCTTATATTCAGCCCGGACAAAGAAAAAAAGATTTTCCTGTTCACTGGATGCCTGAAGGCGAAGGTAAAACTGCTCTCTTGCTTTGTTCACTGACTTGAGCAGCCGATCAAAAGGAATAGGCTTTAACAGGTAATCCAACACGTCCAGCTCAAAACCCTCCACTGCATATTGTTCATAAGCCGTTGTCATGATCACCATGGGCGGCACTTTCAGTGATCTTAAAAACTGGGTACCCAGCATATTCGGCATCTGAATATCGAGGAACAACAAATCACACGGGTTCTTTTGCAGGTAATTCAATGCAATGACCGGTGAAGAAAAAGAATCAACCAGTTTCAGAAACGGCACCTTGCTGATATCGTCTCCGATAAGGCGCAATGCAAAGGGCTCATCATCGATCGCTACACACCGCAGTATAATATTCTTATTGTCTGTTGACATGATATCCAGGCTTCTAATCGTTTAAAAATATTTCGAGGTTTAGTGCAAATATCCCATCTATTTCAGAATAGGTGAGTTGATGCCTGTCGGGATAGTGCAACTCAAGACGTTTCCTGATGTTCGCGAGGCCAATGCCCGATTCTTCCTTATTTTTTGTAACCGGTGACTTAATAATTCGATTTTCCGTCTGAAACTTCAGATGATCGCCATCCAGGGCAAGTATTACCTTGTTGCATGACGAATTGTCAAAATCTCCGTATTTAAAAAAATTTTCAATGATCGGAATAAAGAGCAGGGGAACAATTCGCTTGTTGCCGGTTTCACCGGTAACAGCAAAAGTTAAATTTTGCTGACCACTCAATCTCATTTTCTGAAGACTAATGTAGTCGCGCAGGTTTTCAACCTCCTTGTCCAGAAGGATTTTATCCTGATCTGTCTGATACAAGATGTATCGCAGTATCTGGGAGAGTTTCATCACTGCTTCTTCTGCCTGATCTGACTTTGACCGGACGAGCCACCGGATATTATTCAAGGTGTTGAATAAAAAATGGGGACTGATCTGAAGTTTGAGCACCGCCAGTTCTGACGCCAGTTTCTGTAAGGCCCTCTCCTGCTCTTCAGCGCGACCCTTGACCCAATCATTCCAAAGTACAAGGCTGGTGCTGATGCTCGCAATCATAATCGTCACCAGAAAACTGGAAAACAATGGTCCAGAAAGGCTCATGGGTTCGGGGCGTGGCGGACCAAATCCAAAGTTGGGCATAGGGCCTTTGTCGAATTCAGGACGAAAGCGATCAGACAATACATGATGAATCTGCCAGTTGACAAGACTTACCATAATTACTGCTGAGATTAATACTACCAGAAAAATTCCCACCCCCTGTTTTTTTAATAGTACGGGAGTCAGGTATAGGAGGTTGAAATAGAAAAGAATGATGAGGATACTATTTCGGATGGCCATCGATTCCAGATTGCCGGTATCGCTAATGTTGGATGCAAATTCATTGGGGGGGAGAAATAAGAGCGGTGCAATAAAAAAGATTATCCAACCTGTAATATGTATGAGTAACCTGCTCTTAAAAATGGATTGGAAAGAGGTCGCCATGGGAAGCAGCAAATTTACCTTTTTATACTCTTTTCAGGGAAAGCTGTAGATGAAGAGCATGAAGATAAAGATCAATACCAGGCCAAACCAATACCTTATACGGCCGGAATTAACAGAATTATATTATACCATTGATCTTTCAAACTGATTTTTATTCTGCATGCCTGGCACCCCATTGGGGCCGGTAAATGCTTCTGAAATTCTCCTTACCTTAGCATCTTCAAACGATTGTAAAATGGCACGGGTAGAACTGATCATGCCTAAAATGGGCGAAAGCATCACGGAAGCCACGATTTTGAAATGGCTTAAAAAGCCAGGTGATAAAATCGAGTTGGAGGAGTCCGTTCTTGAAGTGGCTACCGACAAGGTTGACACTGAAGTTCCTTCAACACATGGAGGTATTTTGAAAGAGATACTGGCCAAAGAAGGGGAAGTCGTCAAGGTTGGGAAACCCATTGCCATATTGACCGCCGAAGCTGAGGAAGCATCACCAAAAATCAAGGATGTACCGGCACCGGCTCAAGAGCCAAAGGTTCATGTGTCAGAAACAAAGCACACTGCCACCAATGGTACTGGTGTCCACCACGCTTCGGATTTCAAGTCATCATCCCGCTTTTATTCTCCATTAGTTAAAAATATTGCCAAAGAAGAAAAGATACCGGTTGCAGAATTGGAAACGATTGGCGGCACAGGCGCAGATGGCCGTGTGACCAAGAAAGATATTCTGGCCTACATGCAGAATCGCAAAGGTGAACAGCCAGCGCAGGGAAAAGTCAGTGCGCCTATTGTTCCGGTATCGGTCAGTGCTGCAGATGAAATCATCCAGATGGATCGCATGCGCAAGATGATTGCAGAGCGAATGGTAGATTCCAAACGAATTGCACCGCATGTCACTTCATTTGTTGAGGCCGACCTCACCAATGTCGTTCAGTGGAGGAATAAAGCCAAAGTTGAGTTTGAAAAGCGCGAAGGCGAACCACTCACCTTCACTCCCCTGTTCATTGAAGCCATTGTGAAAGCCATCAAAGATTTTCCAATGATCAATATCCAGGTAGACGGTGACCGTATCATCAGAAAAAAAGACATCAATATTGGTATGGCAGTAGCACTCCCCAGCGGCAACCTGATCGTTCCAGTTATTAAACACGCCGATCAATACAGTCTGGGCGGGCTGACCAAGGCTGTCAACGACCTGGCCCGGCGCGCCAGGGAAAATAAACTTAAAGCGGATGATTTATCCGGTGGGACGTTTACCGTATCCAATGTCGGCACATTCGGTAATGTAATGGGGACACCCATTATTATGCAGCCGCAAGTGGCTATTATGGCCACTGGCGCCATCCAGAAAAAACCGGCAGTACTCGAAACCGCATTTGGTGATGTCATCGCGATACGACATAAAATGTTCCTCTCCCACTCTTATGACCACCGTGTTGTGGATGGTGCACTGGGAGGCAGCTTTGTACGAAGAGTGGCTGACTACCTCGAGAAATTTGACGTCAATCGCGCCATTTAATTTCGATTGCTTTCACAAACGTTTTTAGCGTACAGCTCGCCCTGGGTCGAACTATAACAAAAACCATGGCAGCAAGGCAATGAAGAGGGTAATGATGAACCAGATGAGCATATTGCGGTTAGATCTTTGTTCTGCAGTCATTGAAAAACGATTTGAATTTCAGAACGCAAATGGTCCCGGCAGGGTTGAGTTTTTAACAATTATTAACAAATAGTAATATGAAATTTGGTACCAAAGCCATTCATGCGGGCGTTGAGCCTGATCCATCAACCGGGGCAATTATGACTCCCATTTACCAGACTTCAACGTATGTACAGTCTTCTCCTGGACAACATAAGGGATATGCCTATGCCCGGGGTGCTAACCCAACCCGGAATACTTTGCAAAAAAATATAGCGGCCCTCGAAAATGGAAAGTTTGGTATTTGCTTTTCATCCGGCATGGGCGCTACGGATGCCGTGATTCGACTCCTCAACCCGGGAGATGAAGTCATTACCAGTAACGACCTGTATGGCGGGTCTTACAGAATGTTTAAAAAAGTATATGAACGCTTTGGAATTAAATTCCATTTCACCGACTTGTCCAATGCAGAAAATGTGCAGAGTTATATCAATTCCAAAACCAAACTCCTGTGGTTGGAAACTCCTTCCAATCCTCTGATGCACATCATTGATATCAAAGCCTGCACCACGATAGCAAAAAAACACAACATTCTCGTCGCGGTAGATAATACGTTTGCATCACCTTACCTTCAAAATCCCCTTGATCTGGGAGCCGATATTGTTATGCATTCGGTTACAAAGTACCTCGGTGGCCACAGTGATGTAATTATGGGTGCGCTCGTTGTGAATGAAGAAAAACTCCACCAGGATCTCGCCTTTATCGCCAATTCCTGTGGTGCTGTCCCGGGGCCGCAGGACTCTTTTTTAGTCCTTCGTGGAATAAAGACCCTTCATCTCCGTATGGAGCGTCATTGCTTCAACGGAAAACAAATCGCCAATTTCCTCAGGAATCACCCCAAGATCGGACATGTGTACTGGCCAGGATTTCCCGATCATCCCCATCACGACATTGCCAAGAAGCAGATGCGTGATTTTGGGGGTATGCTTTCCTTTACGTTGAAAAATGATCGGCCCGATCAGGCCACGCAGCTAATGGAGAGTGTTCATTTATTTTCATTGGCGGAATCACTTGGCGGCGTTGAGTCGCTCATCAACCACCCCGCTTCAATGACCCATGCCTCAATTCCAAAAGAAGAAAGGCTGAAGAATGGACTGAGT
>DAOMZK010000221.1:0-4851 GCA_035438035.1 Cyclobacteriaceae bacterium
ATCCTCCGGTGCGCGTGTACCGAGTCCATATGTCGGCTGAGAATAAATCATGAATCGCCAGTCGCCGCTATAAAATATCTTATTGCTTTTTGAATAGACGTTGTTCTTCAACTGAAAAATAGCCTGGGACTTTGCCGTCAGTGTGGCGTTGAAGGAGAAAATGGAATACAGCGTATTTTCCGGATGCATTTTAAAGGCGTACTGACCCGCGGCGCCAAACATGAATCCTGTCGCCGGACTCGATGCAATGACCGGCACCAGCAGCAATGAACCTCCGCCAACCGGTTTATTTTTCCGTTCGCGATGTCTCCAATCATGCAGTACATCCGACAGATCAACTTCCTGACAGAGTGAATCTGATTTTACCTTTTCAGAATTTTGAGCGTATGCCGAAATCTGAAAGAGGACGATGCTTAGCAGCGCCACCGCGTATTGTTTACCAATTTGAATGAATGAGCCGTTCATTGTATTCATCCAACTTAACAACTAAATCAGAAAGTAAATAATCAAAATCTATACCCTACGTGCATAGAATATCTGAATCCGGCATTCCAACCGTCGAGGTTTCCTTTAAAATCAGCTGACTGATCATTGATCAGACTACCTACTACTGGAAAACGGTTTGCCATTGCCTCAAGCACTTTTTGATACACTGTATTTGGGTCGCCGGTATTAACCGGCAGTGCCAGATGCATGCTCGTTTTGTAATTTGTGAGTGAAGGGCCAATCAAGATAAAATCGAGTGTCCAGTGTTTGCCAAGCAAAAACTGGTAACCCAATTCAATGCCGAAACTGAGAATTTCAATCTTTGTTGTCATGGTATTGGCATTTTTACCCAACGTAAGATTGCTTTCATTTTGCATGTTGATATAGGCTATGTAGGGACCAATATACACACCATGAGGTGCTCCATCCTTACTCTCTTTCAGAAGGTAGAACCGATAGTCGGCCGTTACTGAAAATCCTCCATTCCTGGTAAAGTTGACGAGGCGAATGGAGTCCGAGCCCAGAAATGAACCCAATGCTACTGAAACAAATCCGGCCTGAATGCTGAATGACTGCTTCTTGTTCACGACATGCTCAAATTCCACCAGCGCGGCATCTTTATAAACCATCAATGATGAGAGGTTAAGCTTGATGATATTCCTTCTCATCCTCTCCGTTTTTAACGTGTCCGTTGATTGCGCACCGGCATGAAAGGCAACTACCAACAGCATCACCGATACCGACAAGCAAAACTTCAGGATTTTCATGATTTCGTTATTTATTTATAGGGGAATGAGGTAAAGATCAATTCCAAAGTTTGCATTTTTATTTCAACCATTCATCTATCCATGGAATATTAAATGGAAAAGGATGAATTCCGATTTAGATTTTCAGTGGTACAATGAATTGATTTAACTTTCCGAATTCCTGAAGTCCGCTGAATGAAACATCTCCCATATCGAAACCTGAATGCGTTGCGGATTCATGCGGGCAGCATCGTCCTAATCCTACTGGCATCGACATCATTTGCTCAAACCAACAGTCAATTTTGGCTTGAAGGCATGAGCAACAATCCCTTCGCCAACGTATACAACCTGGAGACGGCTTTCACCTACGCTACTACGCTCAGTGAAAAACCAAAATGGAACAGTTACGATCTGCAGTTTACCCTGGAAAGGGCCTTCGGTCAGCGTTTTGATCTTCAGGGTGCCCTGTTGATATCCAGCACGCTGCAGAATGATTCACTCAGCACCCGCGAAATCCGTCCCATGATAGGAGGGCGAATTCACTTCACCCCTAACAGCCGGATTCTTACCCGCCTCCTCATTCGTTTCGAAAACCGCAACATGCTCAACACTGAAACCGACACCTGGTCATCCAGCAACCGCAGCCGTCTGCGCCTGGAGTCACTGGTGCCTTTCAACAAGCCCTCCATGTTCGCCGGTGATAACTTGTGGTATGGAGTATTTGATGCCGAAGTCTTTGCTGTGATGGATAAAAATCTGCATGAACGGTATGCCAATCGATACCGCCTCCGTGCCGGTGTGGGTTACCGGGTCAGTTACAGCTGGCGTTTTGAGTTGATGTACACACTCCAGGAATCCAGGAATACCATTGGCAGCGAATTCACCACTGAAGACAACATTTTCAGGGTGCGGATCAAACATTTTATGAATAAATCAAAACCATCCACCGTTACCGGGAATGGCAACTAGTTTCATCGTTTTCCTTTTTGAATTGCAGCCATCACCTTTCGAAGCTGCAACGCAAGGTCATCCGAATCCTTATAAATAATGGAGAATTCACTCAGGCCTGACATTGTTGTAGAGTGTTCGGCATGGCTATGCCTCAGATAAATTACCGGTTTGCTTCTCGCTTTGGCATAGCCAGCCTCAATTCCGATTCCTATTGCTTTGAAAGTGCATTCCGCAATCAGAAAGTCACTTTTATCTATGTCGATAAAGGCCTGTTGCATCATCTTTGCTTCTTCAGCCGAAGAAAACTTATGCTTACTGACAAAAATCCAGGGTTCAATACCTGCAAGGGTCAATTCAGACTCAATTGATTTTAATTCAGCAACCAACGCCTTTGCTTTCGCATAACTCACAGAAATATAAGCTCTCATACTTCGGGTGTGGGTTCAATGTGAATCAGCACATGTCCCAGTTGTGGAATTTCCTTTCGCAAAGTGTCCTTGAGCCGGTGGGCGATCGCATGTCCTGCTTTAACTGAGATAGCCGCATCCACGGTAGCATGGAGATCAACATGAAACACCATGCCTGCTTTGCGGATAAAACACTTTTCCGTTCCCCTTACGCCTTCTACCGTCATCGCCACTTCACGGATGGACAGGATAAGTTCTTCGTGTACATTTTCATCCATGATCTCTCCAAGGGCGGGGCGGAAAATCAGGTAGCTGTTATAGATGATAAATCCCGAAGCAAACAGCGCAGCCCAGTCATCAGCTGATTCGTAGCCGGGCCCGAAATAGAGCGCGATGGAAATTCCAATGAATGCCGCAACAGAAGTTATGGCATCACTGCGATGATGCCAGGCGTCTGCCTTCAGCGCAGAACTGTGGGTCTCCCGGCTCTTGCGCATGACGAGCTGGTAGGAAATCTCCTTCCACAAAATGACCACACCCAGAAAATACAAGGTGAAGGGTTTTGGCAGTTCATGCGGTTCTCCGATATGCACAATACTTTCATAGGCTATCACTGTTGCCGATGTGATCAGAAATCCAACCACCAGAAAAGTAATCAGCGTTTCCGCACGGCCATGACCGTAAGGATGGTTTTCATCGGCGGGTTTGTTGGCATACTGGATTCCAAAAAGCACAAGGAAGGAAGAAAAAATATCTGTAGTGGATTCAATGGCATCAGCAATCAGTGCATATGAATTGCCAAAATAGCCCGCCAGCCATTTCAAAATGGCCAGCGCCGTATTACCGGCAATGCTGAACCAGGTGGCTTTTACAGCGGTGGCCTTATGATTCGTTTCTACAGACAAACACTGTCAATATAATCAGGATAGAGCTATATAGAAATTTGGCTTTCGGTGACTACAACCGAAAGCTCCGGATAGACAAGGCCATCCAGCTATGTGGCTGCCGTCGCCTTTGTCTATGGGAAGGCGAAAAAATTGCTTCTCTGCCGGGAATAAATTTTCAGAACCAATCTACTTTAGTCACCCCTCCTCAAAATTGATGCTTACATTCGTGTAGAAACAAAATCATCAGGTCATGAAAAGAAAATTGTTTTTGCAAAACAGTCTGGTGTTGGCTGGTGCGAGTTTACTTCCAACAAACTCTGTTTTCTCTCAAAGCATGAAAGAAAACAAGACGGATAAACTCGTTGATGCGGAGGGCAACTTTGCACTTCAGGCTTTGCCGTACAACGAGAACTTCCTTGAACCCAGCATGGATCAGGAAACTGTGCATCTGCATTACACTTTTCATCACGGCGATGCGGTGAAGGCAGCAAACAAAGACTTGCAGATGATCCGAAAGGCTATGGATGACAACAATCTTGAAACGGTAGACTACTGGACTAAGAAGCTTTCCTACCATCTTTCCTCGCACATTCTCCATACCATCTTCTGGACAAACCTGACTAATAAAAAGAGTGATCCTAAAGGCGAACTCTTAAAACAAATCGAAAAAGATTTTGGGTCGTATGATAAACTCAAAGCGCTAATTGCAAGAACATCCAAGGGAGTCGATGGCAACGGCTGGGGAATTCTCGGTTATCATCCTTCTACTCAAAAGCTGACTGTTCTTCAGTGTGAGAACCACGAAAAGCTAACGCAGTGGGGTGTTATCCCCGTCCTGGTAATCGATGTTTGGGAACATTCCTACTACTTGAAATATCGCAACCGCAGGGCGGAATTTGTGGATAATCTTTTCCCGATTATTAACTGGGACAATGTAGCTGAGCGATATGCAACTGCGATGAAGATCAGTTAGATCCTATTCCTTCAAAATTCCAACGTGTCAGGTTTTATTATTTGTACATCCAATCCATTCAATAAAAAAACCCCGGAGTTAATTCCAGGGTTTCTTTCGTAGCGGGGGCAAGACTCGAACTTGCGACCTTTGGGTTATGAGCCCAACGAGCTACCAACTGCTCCACCCCGCGATATGAGGGCGTAAAAGTACCGTTTTCCGGATGAAAACAAAAGGCGGTCCTCTCTCGGGATTTCATTTCGGGTAACTTTACTCTATTGAGATGATTAAGTTCAATTCCCGCAGATCCTACAGATTACGGGGATTTGCATGTTATTAAGATGGGTAGGTTATTGCCTTCCGTCATCCGCGAGATATACGGGGACTTTTCATCTCCAATACGGAAACCACCTCAATCATCG
>DAOMZK010000222.1:0-4851 GCA_035438035.1 Cyclobacteriaceae bacterium
AATTAAGAAACCGGTATTGACACGGCGTCATTTGGCAGGATCGACCGCAGTCTAATCATGCATGAGATGAGAAAAACAAATTCCAAACGAACACCAGCGCTCGATGCAGAACTGATCGGGCTCGTGGAAGCAAATCAGCGGATACTTCATGGCATCTGCCGGGCAGCTTGTCCGGGTGCACTGCACGACCGCGAAGACCTGTACCAGGAGATCACCATACGCGCGTTGCAGGCCTATCCATCCTTCCGGCATGAGTCGATGTTCAGCACCTGGCTGCGGAGAATCGCATACAATACAGTGTCGGTTTGGAGGCGCGATCAGCGAATGAAAATTGAACTGCGCGAAACCGTTCCCAACCTGCCGGAAGAGCAGCCCGTGGAAACCGACCCGGACAACAAAATCGATCGTCTGTTCGCCGGTGTCAACATGTGGGATGGATTGATCCTTGCCTTGATCCTGGACGGCGAGGAATACACTACCATCGCCACTGACCTGGGCGTGAAAGAGGACACGATAAGAAAGCGTCTCGAGAGACTGAAAAAAAGAATTATCAATTCATAACAAGAACGCATATGACAACCATCCAAGATGATGAAATCAAATTCAACAAGAAGCTGGAAGCCCTGAGGCAGGACTGGCATTCGCTCCAATACCGGCACCTTGGTAAGGAGAAGTTGCAACAATTCGTTGACGCCACGCCACTCTCGCGACTGGCCAAACGTTCGCGGACAGAAACACTTGTCTTTGGAGGAAAGGTTCTCCTCACCGTGATCGTGATGATCGCCATCAATGCATTCGGAAGCTGGTACACTCCCATACCGGCGGCCTGGGCAGCTGTTCTGCTGATCGATGACTACATCGGGTTTCGATACCTGTACTTCCTCCCGCCAGCAGATTCTGTAAGGTTGACTTTGCAGGCGATGCGGCTGGCGCTACGACGGCTGCGGATGATGTATACGTTTACCCCAGTCGTGATTTGGATTGTGATCACCCTTATATCACCGCTGGTGCCCAACCATGGGCGGGCAAATATCATAGCACTTGAACTGATTCCGCTGCTGGTGTTGGTGTGCTTTGTTGCCTGGAGAATATGGACGCGCCGGATCGAAGAAGTTGAAGATAGAATGCAGTTGTTTAACGAATGATTGACTTTAACCTTTAAGATGACAAGCCACTGTGCAACCAGGATTCACCATACGAACCTACACGCAAAAAGAGATTGCGGCACTTTACCGAGTCACAGCAAAGACCTTTCGCCGCTGGCTGCACAGGGCATCCATGGATTTGGGTCCGAGGATTGGAAATTGTTATAGTCCGCTGCAGGTGAGAAGAATTGTCGAGGTATTGGGGGAGCCGTGAGGGAGGTAATTTTTGATTGGTGATTGATGATTTTTGATTGGTGATTTTCGCACGAACAATCAGCAATCAGCTGACCGCTTAAAAAGCAAAAAACCCCGACTATGTCGGGGCTTGCATTATATAGCAGAGGAGGAGGGATTACGAGACGTGATCCCTTCGGGGAGGAGTGTCAACAGAATAAAACACAAAGCCGTTGCGCGTTTTTGTTTGAAGGACCTGTTCGCTGAAACGCAAATAAGAATCAGCTTAGTTTAAAGCCTACGGCATTGCGTTTCGCTCCAGGTACCTCCAAACAAAAAACCCCGACTATGTCGGGGCACTTTGTATTTTATTCTGTTGCAGAGGAGGAGGGATTCGAACCCCCGGACCCCGTGAAGGGTCTCCGGTTTTCAAGACCGGTGCAATAAACCGCTCTACCACTCCTCTGGATCGGGTTTATTTGAATTAGGACTGCAAAAATAATCGTTTGAACCGAACTGCAAAAGTGGGCGAATTTGACCCTGTATTGTCGCGTTCGCCCGGAATCCTGATCATGCCCGAAAAATCAATCCGGCAAACCGTACACCAGAATTTTTTAAGCCTTCAAAACGCACCACTACTTTTAAGTAGTCAACAATAACTATGAAAAATCAACATGAGCCTCTGCCCGGAAGTGAAGATGACTTGCGCGCAGAAAATGAAGTCCTCAAACTAAAACTTGAAATGGAATATGGCATGAAAGGGCATTGCTCCATGCTCGATCCAAAAATGGAAAACCAATGGCTGAAGTCAGTGTATGATTTTGAAGTCATGTTATCCGCTGCACGGGAATCAACAATCTTTGATCTGATCGGCCGGCCAGTCATCAAACCCTGGCATGCCTTGAACAAGGAAAATGTCGGGGTTGAATTGGATAAACTCCTGGGTCTTCTGAAGGAAAACGGAATGTCACCCCAGGGCCTTGGAAATCCGGATGAACTGACATTTTATCGTGTAATCACAGAAGCGTTTCTTCCTATGAAATTCGGAGAACTTAAAAATGGACCATTGATGCCGCCGATAATTACGTGGTAGGGTAAGTAATCACCGTTAATTTTTTACTGGTGAACTTGTTGCCGCCCTTACCTCCGGCGCAATCTTCGTCCCGTAAATCTCTATCGACTTCATCAACATCGCATGCGAAGGTCCGCCTACATCCATGTGTGCAGAGAAACGGGTAAGGCCGAATAATTCATGCATTTGCAGAATTTTGTCGACCGCTTCGTTTGCATCGCTGAAAAGATAGGCACCTTGCTTGCCGCGCCCCGTCTCGTATTGGTCTCTTGAAAATGGCGGCCACCCCCGACTTTTCCCCACGCGATTCATCTGGGCGGAATACACCGGATAATAGGCATCGGCTGTCTGCTTACTGTTCTCACCAAAAAGGCTGTGCATGTGTACGCCCACCTGGAATGATTTTGCCGGATGACCTTCATGTTCATACAGCTCTTTGTAATACTGAAACAGCGGTTGAAACTGCCTTGGATTACCGCCGATGATGGCAAACATGACCGGCAGACCAAGATGGGCCGCGCGAACAACTGATTCCGGCGTACCGCCCACCGCAACCCAGATGTTGAGCCGGTCGTTCACCGCTCGCGGAAGCACCTGTTGATTTTCAAGGGGAGCGCGAAACTTTCCTTTCCAGGTGATGGGATTTTCCTCGTTGATCTTTACCAGCAATTGCAGCTTTTCCTCGAAGAGTTCATTGTAGTCGTTGAGGTTATAACCGTAAAGCGGAAAGGATTCAATGAAGCTTCCACGACCCGCCATGAGTTCAGCACGTCCGTTGCTGAGCTGATCAAGCGTGGCAAACGCCTGGTAGATGCGTACAGGGTCTGATGAACTGAGCACAGTGACTGCGCTGCCCAGTTTAATTCTCCTGGTCACTGAGGCGGTAGCAGCCAATACAACCTCGGGCACGGATACGGCATAGTCAGGCCGATGGTGCTCGCCGATTCCGAAGAAATCGATCCCCGCCTCGTCCATCAGTTTTATTTCCTCCACCAGTTCACGGAGTCGATTGCCTGCAGATTGGGGTTTGCCATTTTCATCGTAGTGATTGTCACCGAACATGCCAATGCCGAGTTCCATAGTTAAAAATTTAGGCCCAAAATAACGGAATACAATTTAATCTGGATTTCAACCTTTGGGTCATAAAAACTACGGTTTGCCAGAAATGATTATCGACGATAGTCTGGCTATTGTATTGGAGTATTCTGCAGATTCCTGCTTTTGGTTAACAGTGGGAACGAGGCTGCTCCCGCACTGAATTTCGAAGGCTTTTTATTCTTTAAATAAAATTAGCTTCACTGGAAAAAAAAATCCAACCTTGCCCGACCTGTTTTTGAAAATTAGGACTATTTATATTTTTGCACCTCGAACAAAGAATTAAAAATATGAGCATTTTATTCATGTCAATCCGCGCCTTGAAATTAAGGACTCTCCTGCTTGGCATGCTGTTTTTCGCCATGCCCATTGCTAAGGCTGCACCCGGACTGGTGCTGTATACGCCCAGTACAAAAATTTCTGTTCCTCCTGGCCAGTCAATCGAATACCTGGTGGACGTTATCTACAACGGCGGAGGCGTGGCCAATGCCGAACTCTCCCTGGAAGGCCTTCCCAAAGAATGGAACTATGAACTCAAATTTGGCGGGTGGAATGTTAAGCAAATTGCAGTCCTGTCCGGTGAAAAGAAAACAGTGATCTTCAGGCTGAATATTCCATTCAGTGTAAAAAAAGGAGCCTATCGATTCAACATGGTGGCCGCTGGCATGTATACACTTCCGCTGACCGTGATTGTATCGGAAGAGGGTACATCCAAAACCGAGCTGACATCGAGGCAGCCCAACATGAGAGGGAATTCCAAAGCCACCTTTACCTTCAGCGCTGAATTGCGAAACCACACCGGGGAGAGTCAGCTCTACGGTCTCGTGGCGAACGTGCCCCAGGGATGGAATGCTTCCTTCTCTGCAGCGGGTCGTCCCGTAACGTCTGCTCCTGTAGAATCCAACGCGGTGGAAAATATTACCCTGGAAATTGACCCGCCTGATTTCGTCACGGCCGGAACGTACAAAATTCCAGTGTCCGCCATGAACAGCAAAACATCAGCGAGCCTCGAAGTCGAAGTGGTGGTGACGGGATCATTCCAGCTTGAACTCGTAACCCCGACAGGATTACTGAGCACCAACATTATAGCAGGTGAGGAAAAAAAGATTGAACTGGTCGTGAAAAATACCGGATCTGCGGAAATTCGTGACATCAAACTGATTGCCAACGCGCCTGTTAACTGGACTGCAGAATTTGATCCCAAATCGATTGAATCGCTGGCGCCGGGTGGTCTGCTCAAAGTATCGGCCAAAGTCAAAGCTGACAAAGAAGCCATACCGGGAGACTACCTCGCAGGAATGGAAGCCCGGTCACCGGAAGTGCAAGCAAATGTTTCCTACCGTTTCTCCGTAAAGACTTCCATGG
>DAOMZK010000223.1:0-4796 GCA_035438035.1 Cyclobacteriaceae bacterium
CTGGCCCTGGATATAGTAGGTCTTGGAAAGGTCTTCGCGATAGAGTCTGCTGAACATACTGGATAATACTTCCAGGTCAGGATCGAGTGCTTCCGCTGATTCGGTGTTTACAACGATCAGCCTGCTTAAAAACTGATCGCGTGTGATCTTACCTTGCTTCAATTGGCTGATATCATCCTTTTTTGCTTCTACAGAAGTAAGGCTTCTGCGGTTGCCATCTCCCCACTGAAAAAATCCGTCAAAATCTTCTGCCCGGTTGGTGATGATTATTCTTTCTTCGGGTTTTAGCTGGCTAATCAGATCTCCATAGTTCGCCAGGAAATTCTTCGACACTGCAATAAAAATCTGATCTGCTGATGCCCGCGCACTGTCCATATCCATCCTGGTTCCTTTTGGTGCATTGATTACGATTGCAGGCCTTATCACTTCTCTTTCCCTTTTATCTCTTGCAGCACGTTGCTCAATTTCTGCCTTTTCCCGTGCTTGCCCTGCCTCTTCTCTTGCTTTGTCTGCAGCATACTGATCTACTTTTGCACGTTGTTTAATATCCTCGTCTTTGCTGTAACTGTAGCTGTAGGAATAAGTAGAAGATCCGGGACCATAACTATCCATGATCATTTTAAAGGATCCCGACCGTGGCATGCGCAAAGTCACGCCATAACCCGCCGTATAACTACCGTTGACATCGATGGGGAAAAAGATCCGTTTTCCCATTTGCTGCCGCAACAGTGTGGTCAATGCGTTTTCAGCAACTTCAATGTCCTGCTGCATGCGATCTTCATCTATTTTTGACTGTCCCTTGACGATGAAACAGCTCATCACCATCATCAACCCCATCATCACCCTGTTCATAATTCGTTTCATGTTTTCTATTATTTAAAATTTTAGTTTCTGCGTGTTGTGTTCCCTTGATTTCCCGGGTTGATCAATGCGGTGAGCAACTGGGAGGTCTCCTGTTTAAACTGGTCCGTATTCTCTTCAATGTTGGTCATCCTGACCTGGAAGAGCTGCAGATCCTGCCTGCGTTGCTCCTCCAGGTATTTTGAGAAATCAACCATCAGCGTTTCGATGTATTCCTTCTGGCCGGTGGAAGATCGTTGCATGTAATCCTTCATGAGCGTCAGATTGTCATTCTGGAGCTGCGCCACAAATTTCCGTACCTGCTCCTGGCTTACACCTGATGTATTCTGAATGTAGCGGTCAATCTTTGCAGAGTTCGTATTCAGATTCTTTTGAATAGACTGCTCAAGGGATTCACGACTCTCATTCAATGAAGCTTTTATCTTGCCATTGTTGTTTTCTATTGATGACGTTATCAATTGATTGACGCGCTCTTCTGTTAATTGCGCAGGAGATATCACCGGTTGGCGCTGTCGATTTCCAAACCCGATGACCATTGCACCTTGCGAATAGGTTACTGAAAGCCCGAGTATCCTGGCCGCCACCAGCAGGAATAAAAATGAGGCCGCAATTCCCATCGTCATTCTGAAATATCTTTCCTTCCAGAATGACCTTTGCTGCACTTCATCACCCAAAAATATGGGTGGCGGAATGACTTCTTTATCTGTCAGACTATTCATGACACGAAGGGTAAACGCCCACTCTTCCATCCGCTTTCTCTCATCCGGATGATTGGCCAGGTATTGCTCCACCATTTCCGTTTCCCTGGCATCCAGTTCGCCGTAACAGTAGGCAACCAGTTTTGATTCATCAGGTTTATTATTCATAATCAAAAGTTTCTTTGTTAATATTCCTTCTTTCCAACATTCGTTTCAGTGCTTCCAATCCATAATACATTCTTGACTTGACAGTATTCTCCGAAATATTCAGTGCTTCAGCGATCTCCCGGAATTTCAGTCCTTCATACTCTTTCATAATCACCACTTCGCGTTGCTCTTCGCTCAGTTGCATCAGGCATCCCTGCAGCAAATCGGTAAGTTCAACCTGTCTCAGCACCTGTTCAGGGTTTTCATTTCTTTCCTTCGCGGCCTCCCACGTCTGACTCTTCTCTTCCTTTCCATGCTTTAACGCATGCATCGAAATTGATTTATCATTTTTTATTTTTCTCAACTCTTCCCTGCAACAATTGACCGCAATCGTGTACAACCAGGACCTGAACCTTCCTGCATCCTGGAGATACCCTATGTTTCGGTGCATGGAGATAAAAGTCTTCTGCGCCGCTTCCATGGCCAAGTCATGGTCATAGAAAAACTTGTAACTGAAATTATAGATGCGTTTATACCACACCTGCATCAGTTTCCCCTGGGCTACACGGTCTCCTTCCCTGGCCTGGGTAATCAGGTGGTCCGCATGCATGGTGGAGCGCTCGGTCAAGGTCAGCGACACAGTTTTTTTGTAGAAATCCGGCAGTATTCCGTGTTTAAACGTAAGATGCCCAAGGAAGGTGAATAGTTTTAAGACCCTACAATAATTTTCATGGGTACAGAAGGCAGACAACAGCCTCCCCAAAGAGTTTTATATTTGCCGGCGAAAATGAAAAAAATCATTTCTTTTCTCATACGGAATATTCCCCGGAAATACCTCCAGCTTTTTAGCGGTATCGGATTGAAGGTAGTGGGTGTTTTCTATTCAGGCCAGGCGGTGAGTTGCCCCATATGCCACCATCATTACCGGTCTTTCCTTCCTTATGGCAGGATCAATCCGCGACCGAACGCATTATGCCCTTCGTGCCTTTCCCTGGAACGTCACCGGTTGATCTGGCTTTATCTCAATACCAGGACCAACTTCTTTTCTCAACCACTGGACGTACTGCACATCGCTCCTGAACATTGCTTCATGGAACGTTTCGAAAATCAACACAAAGAAAAGTACATCACTGCCGATATTGAATCACCCCTGGCCAAAGTAAAAATGGATATCCACAAGATGCCATTTAATGACAGCCATTTTGATGTCGTACTCTGCAACCATGTTCTTGAACATGTGAAAGACGATATACAAGCCATATCTGAAATCAAGCGTGTATTGCGTCCCGGTGGCTGGGCCATTCTTCAGATACCCTTCTTTTCACCCGTACCGGAAATTACTTTCCAGGATGATTCCATCACCAGCCTGGTTGAAAGGGAAAAGATATTCGGCCAGTCTGATCACGTGAGGAAATATGGCAGGGACTATCCTTTACGCATTGCATCAACCGGTTTACAAGTGATTGAGGATGATTTCGTCAAAAGCCTGTCTGAAAAGGAAGTGAATCAATACGGCCTGATGAAGGGAGAAATAATCTACAAAGCCATTAAGGAGGCATAGTACATCATTACTTTTTCTTGTATGCAATCATCACCCCTGCACTGCTCGTTCGGTCGATCGTTGTATTGAATTCCGAATGGGTTTGTACAAACTGTAAATAATCATTGCCCGCAAGTCCATCCTTTACATTGTGAGTGGTATAGCAGCCACCAGGTTTCAGTTTGGGGACAAGATCAACAAAGTATTGTTTGTACCAGCTTTTGTCAGCGTCTGAAAAAACAAAATCGAAGGGGCCGGAAAGTTGTTTAACAATCTCATGGGCGTTGCCCAAACGCGAGTCCACGTATGCCGAGAGTCCCGCCTCCTCCAGATTCTTCAACGCCTGTTTTCTCCGATTCTCATCCAGTTCAAGTGTGATTACCTTGCCTCCGGTCTTGCTCATGGCCCATGCCAGCCAGATTGTGGAATGCCCCGTGGAGGTACCGATCTCCACAGCGGCGGTATAGCCATTCTTTACAATAATGTCATGCAGTAGTTGCCCGTCTTCGTAGGGAACATTTAAATCATGCCACTTTTCCTTGTGAGCCTTCAGGTAGGCTTCAACTTTCTTATCCAGTTCAGAAGAATGTTGCGCCAGCAGCGGCATGGAACCAAGAAATACAGCCAGTAGAAATAATTTCTTCATTGAATCGGCTACCAACAATTTTATCCCGAAGCGTGTCTTGTTACGTTTGGAAAATATCCTGAAGCACGTCCCGCTGCCTCAGGAACCCAACTTTTCCAGAACTTCCATCACTTCCTTCACATGCACCCGGCTGGTTTCGAGCAGGGCTTTCTCTTCTGAGTTGAGATCCAGCTCAATTACTTTTTCAATTCCATTTTTTCCCAGCACGACCGGAACACCCAGGTAACAATTTTTAATTCCATACTCACCATCCAATTGCATGCACACAGGAAGGATTCTCTTCTGATCCCGCACGATGGACTCTACCATTTGTGCTGCGGCAGATCCCGGGGCGTACCAAGCGGATGTACCCATCAGCTTCACTAATTCTCCGCCACCCACTTTTGTCCGCTCAATGATTGCATTCAGTTTGTCTTTGCTGATTAATTCACTTACCGGAATTCCGGAAACGGTAGTATACCGCGGAAGCGGGACCATGGTGTCACCGTGTCCACCGAGAAGCATGGCCTGAATATCCTTGGGTGACACATTGAGTGCTTCAGCCAGGAATGCCCGATAGCGCGCCGTATCCAGGATGCCGGCCATACCCATGACGCGGGTCCTTGGAAATTTGGAAGTGAGGTGAGCCTGGTAGGTCATTACATCCAGCGGATTGGAGACAACAATGATGATAGCCTTTGGTGAATGCTTGACAACATTCTCCGTTACCGTCTTGACTATCCCGGCATTGGTACCTATCAAATCATCGCGGCTGGCGTATTGATAGATCGAGGTGGCGAGCGTCTCGACGTTCAGCGGTCGGAGCAGCAGCGTCGCCGGCAGCTCCTTCAGGCAGTCGACAAACACCACGATGACGGCCCCAAGCATGGCGGGACGCAGCAGCGGCAGATGGATCAGTCGCATC
>DAOMZK010000224.1:0-4796 GCA_035438035.1 Cyclobacteriaceae bacterium
ACCGTGGAATGTTGAGAAGGGAATTGGGATTGATCTGTCCTTCTTCCTGCTGAGCAAAAGAGAAGCTACTAATACACGAGAAAGCCAGCCCGACAAAAATCTTCTTATTGATCATACTTATTTATTGAATAGGAATGTTAATAGTTCCTCCCACAACGTCTACTTTTTCCTGTTCTCCTGTGAATGTGTTCCGTGTTACTGATTTAATGTCGATAACAATTCTGTCGCCAGGTCTGAATTGAGATCTCCATGCATTAAGGTCAAGCAATTCAGAAGTGACCGTGATGGTAGCCACGCGTGCTGTTCCTCTTGCCAGGATAACTTCCATGCTGCGAATGCGATACTGAGCATCTTTGGGAACTTCCGCTTTGAAGTTCTCATCAGCATCAGCGTTGATTCTCAAACCCGTAAGGCCTGCACCACGAACACCGTTTTTAAGGTCTATTTCTTTTCCGCTGTTGTCTCTTGGAACATAGCGGGGTTTGGGAATCGGTTTTACATCAAAAGGTTCTGTACCAATTGCAGCACCCCCATTGGATACCGTAACAAATACTTTACGCTCTGTAGGAATAATGGTCACTTTGCCAGGCTTGTCACCTTTTTGAATTGTCGCTCCTTTTGCAGAGAATGAAGGGTTATAGCTGGCACCCAGTGCCGGGACTTCAATGTTCACGAAGTTACCGCAGTTCATATACAAACTGGGCGCATTTCCATTCGTGATACGGATAGTAGGCTTAATTACTTCATATTCAATTTTGCGAATCAGTGGTGGCTTGCCTGCGCCGGGACGAATTTCTGCTGTGAACGACTGCTTGCCTTCACCCGAGGCAGAGAATTCAATATCAGCCATTTTAATACTTGTCTCAGCATCTGTTGTTACATTGAGCGCTGAACCGTTTCTGAACATTTCAGGTGTAACCCCGGAAGCAGCTCCGGCCATAAACAACCGACCGGTATACTTGGCACCAGCGGCAACCACTGAGGGTCCGATTACCATCGGCACTACTTTGTCAAACTTGATATTTACTGCGTCCGCCACTTTGGCCAATGAATCCAGCGCAAGGGTTTCAAACTCCAAAATTTCACTTTGCATTTGAGTCACCCCGGCTATAGCGGCCATGGTTGGCGTACCCTCAAAAGAGAATTCGATAAATGATTTGTCACCATGTTCCACCTCTCCTTTTTCATTCTTCAATTCCTCAAAATCAACTGCTCTCTTATTAAGTTTCTGAAACTTCATTCCTGTAATGGTCTCAAGCTTGTCATGATAATTGACCAGGGTCTTTTCATAATTCGGAGCCAGTTGAGATTTATCATTGAGCATTTTTTCTTCTGAAATGTTGGTGTTACCCACCAGTTCATCTCCCACCATCGGCTTTCCGGCATGGTCCTTACTGAGAATATCCTTGATGGAATCCAGCGTAACAATGGTTTTCTTGGAAAGGGCCCTTACTGCTTTAGCATCTTCAATTGCCTTGACCACTTTTGGTTCCTTGCTGGTTGATGCGAGAATTGCCGCGGCCTTCCTCTCGTTGGTGGCTTCGTTCTCTACGATAAGATCAACCAAGGTCGTGTTCATGATTGCAAACTTCTCAAGAACTGCGCTGCTCACATTTAGGGCTAAGAGTGCTGTTAGCACGAGGTACATCATACCTATCATCTTTTGCCTCGGGGTTTCCTTGCCGCCTGACATGTTTTTTTATTTTAGTTAATCCGGTTGAACCTTAAACTTCTTAAACTCTAAAAAATTACTTCGGAGAAGAACCCTTCATTGCAGTAAGCATACTGCCGTACACATTATTCAACTGTGTGAGGTTGTCTGTCAACTTACCCAATTCAGTAGTGAATTTGGTAGTGTTGGCTCCTACAGTAGACATTCCCTGCATAGCACCGGTAAGGCTTTCATAAAACTTATTCATGCTCTTTACATGGGTGTCAGCATCTTTCAGTTCCATTTCATAAATGGAATTGAGGGCGGCGAGGTTCTTTGTTACTTTTTGAACTTGTGAATGATATTCACCGGTATCCTTGGAGGCATCGGCCATTGCAGAAACTGCCTTCATGGCTGAGCCGTAAGATTTGTTCATTTCAGAGAGAGAAGCAGAAGCAGCCTGAACATTTTTTGCGTATTCGTTAGTGGCAACTGCTGCATTGGAAAGTGTATTCATCTGGGTTGCGGATGTCGCCAGATTGGTAAGACCTTTTCCCAGGTTGTCCAGCAGGTTTTGATCCACCTTTGCTGTCTTCAGCATTTCATCAATCTTGAGAAGCGGTGATTCGCCTCCTGTAGGGCGATTGCTGATACGGCTGGCTTTCTGAGAGACTTCGCCTTCAATATCTTCTGCTAATTCGGGATATACTTTTGACCAATCAGGGTCTTCGTGTTTCGGCTCAAAGGCGCTGAGAAAGAAGATGCCGGCCTCAACGGAAAGACCAATCATCAACATGAGGTTTGCACCGGGTAAGTGCAAGATTTTGAAAAGAGCTCCAATGATTACAACTGCCGCACCAATACCATATATTTTGGGCATGATGGTTTCATAGAGCAACTGCATGAATCCGCCTTTTTTCTTTGCCATGATTATTTAGAGTTTAAGTTTTAAGGTTTCTTTTTTGATTACAATAGCACGAGTTAAAGATAACACGAGTTTTTAATTATTAAAATTCCCTTCCGGATGACCTGCCCAGGTGGGTCATCGCACAACGGAAGCCGATATAGGCCCGTGATGAATCTTTAAATTCATAAGTTCTTGTGCCTGTTTCAAGATAGTATGCCACATCTTTCCATGATCCTCCGCGTACTACTTTCTTCGGCGGCACCTTGGCATTGAATTTTTTGTTTTCAGGATCCGTGCGGGGATCAATGTACTGTGGATTCAAATCCCAAACAGTAGGCACAGAAGCGGGATTGAAGTCATCCAAACACCACTCTGATACATTACCGGATGTGTCAAACAAACCGTAATCATTGGGGAAATAAGACTGAACCGGAGAAGTGTAGGCAAATCCATCGTCATAAAAATTACCGCGCCCTGGCTTAAAGTTGGCCAGCATACATCCTTTTGAATTGCGGATGTAAGGATTACCCCAGGGATATTTTGCCATATCACGTCCACCACGTGCTGAGTATTCCCATTCTGCTTCTGAGGGCAGACGGAACTCAGGCATCGGAAACTCACCTACTGTTTTTCTGAAATCATTCAGATAAGCGGTTCTCCATTTACCGAAGAAAACAGCTGCATCCCAATTGATTCCCACAACCGGATAGTCGTCGTATCCAGGGTGCCAGTAGTAGTAGTCTTGAATCGGATCACCCATGTGGTGGGCGAAGTCACGCATCCAGGAAGTTGTATCAGGATAATATTTTTGACGGAAATCCTCTGCACTTACAGTAGGGAATCCTTCAATCTGTCCATTGTCGACGAGGAAGAAATTGGTGAACTGACGATATTCATTGTTGGTAATCTCGGTATCATCCATGAAGAATGGACCAATGGTCACCTGCTTATTGAAGTTGATCTGAGTGGATGCCGGATCTTCGTCAGCCTGGCCCATGTGGAAAGTACCGGCAGGAATGGGCACCATTCCGTAAGGGATGGTCATTACCCAACCTTCGCGGTTGGCTACGCCGACCAATTCACCCTGGTCTCCTCCTTTTTTGCCGCCAATACCCAGGAGGCTACAGCCTGCAATGGAAAGCGACAATGCCATTAATGCCACGTAACCAAGACTCTTTGATGTCACCTTTACATTCATAATCATCTTTTTATTGTCTGTATTGAGACCCGTTCGTGTCCAACGAACGGACCATAAATTTATTTCATTACCGCTTTCCGCCAAAAACAGAGTCCCAAATTCAGTAAAATCTTCAAAAAACCCAAAAATGTTTTGATTTAGTACCGGAAACGAGGGGTTCTAATAACCTTTTTACCACTAAAATCGACCGGCAAACTGTAAGAAACCATCAATTCATGGGAGGTTGGCTGTTTTGCCTGCTGATCTTTAATAATGTAGTCCAGGGAATATCCCACTTTCAAGGATTTATCTTTCAGCAGGCTATACCCCAAAATGAGGATGGCGGCATCCGATTGTCTGAATGACAGACCGCCCCACATGACATCCTTGAAATAGGCTATCCCCCCGAGATCAAAAGTAGTTTTCAAAAAGTCAGTTTTGATCATCGTAACAAACTGTATCCGGACATCGAAATTGAGATCGTAGTTATACCCACCCGAAACGTACATATGGGTAGACAACTGGTTATTTTGGGTCATGCCAAAATCAAAACTGGGCGTTGTGAGGTGGTTTAACCCCACCCCAGCAAAATATTTGTCCTTCTTGTAGAATACTCCCGCTGCAAAATCAGGGCGCACCTGCGACTCTTTGCCCGACTTTCCTGCGAGCAGTGGATCAGCCGGGTCTGTGGCACGGTAAAGATCGAAATCAACTTTTTGCGAGAATATCCCTCCACTTAGGCCGATGCTTAATTTGCCGCCTTTCAGGTTTTGGTGATATGCATAGGCTACCTGAGCCTGGAAATTATTGACAGGCCCCAGCACGTCATTGACGATATATCCTCCGATGCCTCCGCGTAGTTTGGTCATCGGTGTGTGCGCACTAATAACTTGGGTTACGGGTGCGCCACCATCACCATACGTGGGGGTATAGCCCAGCCACTGTGCCCTGTACAGCCCTGTAATTTTTGTGACGCCGTCCGTACCGGCAACGGCAGGGTTATAATAAAAGGAGTTGAACATGTATTGCGAGAACTGAGGATCCTGTTGGGCATGAGCGCC
>DAOMZK010000225.1:0-4777 GCA_035438035.1 Cyclobacteriaceae bacterium
TTCCACTTTGTGCACAATGGCGCGGACATTTTCACCTTTGCGGTAACGATCCTTGGGGATTTGTTCACTCCGTGGAATTGAAATTTCATTTCCCTCCGCATCGGTGAGCAACACTTCACGGCTCAATACCTGATAAACTTCTCCGGTGATGATTTCACCAACGATGTCTTTGTATTTCTGAAAGATGATGTCTTTTTCAAGATCCTTCACCTTTTGCATCAAGGTCTGACGCGCAGTAGTTACCGCACGCCGTCCAAAATGCTCAATCTCGATCGGCTCGGAAACTTCTTCACCTACTTCAAAATCCGGTTCAATCTTTTTTGCTTCTGTCAAACTGATCTTGTCATGATCCCAGATGTCTTCTGAATCATCCTCTACAATTTCACGAATACGGTAGATTTCCAAATCACCTTTGTCCGCGTTAATGATGATGTCGAAGTTGTCATCTTTCTCATACTTCTTTTTAATCATTGTCCGGAACACATCTTCCAGGATGCGAATCATGGTAGGGCGGTCAATGTTTTTCTGCTTGGCGAAGTCTGCAAACGACTCGATTAAATTAGCTATGTCCATTTTCCTGTTATTTAAAAGAAACCATTACAAATGCTTTTTCTATTTCCTGGTAGGGAATTGTCAATTCCTTATGCAGGATCACTTTTCCCTCTTTCACTTCCTGATTCAATACAATGCGCTCCTGGTCAGCGGCGGTCAGTTTCCCCTGGAGGATAAGTTTGTCCACCATGTGAATTTTAAGACTTCGTCCCACATTCTTTTGAAATTGTCTTTTCAATTTCAGCGGATGATCAAGTCCGGGAGTAGTGACCTCCAAAACATAGTGTTCAATCCCGAGGTCAATTTCATCCAGTCGGCTGGACAATTCCCGGCTCACTTTACTACAATCCTCGATCGTAACCCCCTGATCGCCATCCAGAATCACCGTTATTTTTGAAAAATTTCGACTGGAAGCCACAACTTCCACCAGAAACTGGCTTGAATTCGTCAAGCTTGCCTCTGCCAATTCCATTATTTTGGCCTTTATATCCATTTTTCGATAAACAAAGAGGGGACTTTTGGGTCCCCTCTAGGTAATTCAAATCAGAAGTGACACAAAGGTAGGTCTTTTTTAATTTATCGCAAATAATAGTGTTCTTTGGCCGTTTATGCCAGTAAAAACCAAGTGGATGTTTCGTTTTTTGATTCCTGCCATTCTTTTTATTTTATTTTTTTCCTGTGGGAAAAAGGGCGGGAAAATCGAGGAAGAAAAGCCAGTTCGCGTTGTGCAGGTGCCAACTTTCAACGGGGATTCCGCCTACAACTTTACAAAAAAACAGGTTTCTTTTGGCCCCAGGATTCCCAATACTACCGCACATCAGGAGACGGGTAATTACCTGATAGCCCGATTTAAAACATATGGGGCAACGGTTACCGTTCAGGATTTTAACGCCACCACATTTGATGGTAAGAAATTGTTCCTCAAAAATATCATCGCAAGTTACTTTCCGGATAAGCAGAAGCGAATTATGCTGGCGGCACACTGGGACACGCGACCCTTTGCAGACAAAGACCCTAAAAACAAGGATGCAACATTTGACGGAGCCAATGACGGAGCCAGTGGTGTTGCGGTACTGCTGGAAATTGCGCGCCTGCTGGGAAGCGGTGCTCCTCCGGATGTGGGCATTGATCTGATTCTTTTCGATGGAGAAGACTGGGGAGAAAAAAATGACATGATGAATAGAGTTCCTCCGCCGCAGGGATTGGAGTCATGGTGGTGCCTCGGTTCACAATACTGGGCCAAGCACAAACACAAACCAAATTATTCTGCCTACTATGGCATACTGCTCGATATGGTTGGTGCTACAGGCTCTCATTTTTTTCAGGAAGGTAATTCAATTGAATATGCGCCGAGGATTGTTGAAAAAGTCTGGGGTACGGCTTCAAGACTGGGATATTCATCAGTTTTTGTGCGTCAGAAGGAAGGCGGTATACTGGATGACCATCTGTATATCAATGAAATTGGGAAAATTCCTACAATTGATATCGTTCACTTTGATCCTGAGGTCGGATATTTTGGCGACTATCACCACACACAAAAGGATAACCTTTCCCTGATCAGCAAGGAGACGCTGGAAACGGTTGGCACGGTGCTGATGAATGTGATTTATTATGAAGAGTAAAGGGAGTACTTACTCTTCCGTAATGCCTTCAAGGTAAATTCCATAACCGCTTTTTTCAAGCGGCTTGGCCAGCGTTAATAATTGCTTCTTGTTAATGAATCCCATGCGGTAGGCTATTTCCTCGATGCATCCGATTTTCAATCCCTGTCTTTGTTCGATTACCTGGATAAAATTTCCCGCCTGCAACAGCGAATCAAATGTGCCGGTATCCAGCCATGCAATTCCACGGCTCATGGTAGCTACCTGCAATTTTCCCCTTTTCAAATACGTATTGTTGACATCCGTAATTTCAAGCTCACCACGGGAACTGGGCTTCAGTTTTTTTGCGATGGAGACAACCTCGTTATTATAAAAATAAAGGCCGGGAACAGCATAATTTGATTTTGGGTGTGCGGGCTTTTCTTCAATTGAAATGGCTTTCCGGTTTTTACCAAACTCCACAACACCATATCGTTCGGGATCCTGAACATGGTATGCGAATACAACTCCGCCACTGGGATTGGTATTTTCCTGGAGCAGTTCAATTAATCCCGACCCGTAAAATACATTGTCACCCAACACAAGGGCTACTTTGTCTTTGCCAATGAATTTTTCTCCAATGATAAATGCCTGTGCCAGACCCTGGGGTTTTTCCTGAACGGCATAGGAGAATTCACATCCCAGTTGTTTGCCGTTGCCCAATAATTTTTTGAACAGAGGAAGGTCGTGGGGTGTTGAAATGATCAAAATCTCGCGTATGTTGGCCATGAGCAAAACCGACAACGGATAATAAATCATGGGCTTATCATACAAGGGCATGAGTTGTTTGCTGATCACCAACGTAAGCGGATGAAGTCGCGTTCCCGATCCGCCTGCAAGAATTATTCCCTTCATAATTATCGGTTATGATACATCGAATGATAGTACGCTCGATACGTGCCGGAAGTAACATGATCCAGCCATTCACGATTGTTCAAATACCAATCTACAGTTTTTTCGAGCCCGGTCGGAAAATCCACACTGGGTCCCCACCCAAGTTCTTTTTTTAATTTGGAAGCGTCAATCGCATATCGAAGATCATGACCCGGTCGGTCTTTTACGTATGAAATTAATTTTTCTGCTGTACCTTTTTCCTGCTTGAGTTTCTTGTCCATGATCCCGCACAACATCAATACCAGGTCGATATTTTTGTATTCGTTGTTGCCCCCGATATTATAGACTTCTCCAGTCTTTCCTTTTTCAAAGATAATCTCAATGGCGCTTGCATGATCTTCAACAAACAGCCAATCCCGGACATTTTCACCTTTGCCATAGACGGGGAGCGGTTTCCCATTCAGGATATTGTGAATCATCAAGGGAATTAGTTTTTCCGGAAAGTGATTGGGTCCGTAGTTGTTCGAACAACGGCTGATGAGTACCGGTAAGCCAAAACTATTGTGATAAGCCAATACAAAGTGATCACTGCTGGCTTTCGACGCGGAGTAGGGAGAACGTGGATCAACAGGAGTAGCTTCTGTAAAAAATCCACCGTGTTCGAGTGAACCGTACACTTCGTCCGTGGAAATTTGATAGAATCTTTTCCCTTCAAAATGGCCTTTCCAGCTTGTTTTTGCTGCCTGCAACAGGTTAAGGGTGCCCACCACATTGGTCATTGCGAAGGCGGCAGGATTTTCTAGTGAGCGGTCAACGTGCGACTCAGCGGCAAGGTGTATTACGCCGTCAAAATGCTCATCATTGAATAATGAATTGATGAATTGATGATCGATGATGTCGCCTTTTATGAATTTATAGTTCGGCTTGTTTTCTATATCCCTGAGATTTTCAAGATTGCCGGCATAGGTAAGCAAGTCGAGGTTAACTATTGAATAGTCCGGGTGCAGATTCACAAAGCGCCTGACGACATGTGATCCTATAAAACCTGCGCCACCAGTAATCAGAATTTTCTTCATCGTGTATAGGCATCAAAATTTTTATGATCACGCTGATATAATTCGTCGTGCGTGAGTGTCTTGAAATAGTCGTACGTAATTTTCAGACCTTCAGCACGGGAAACTTTAGGTTCCCAGCCGAGAATTTTCCGCGCTTTGGTGATATCGGGTTGACGTTGTTTGGGATCGTCTTTGGGGAAAGGATTGAAAACGATTTTTTGTTTAGTGCCGGTCAGTTTGATAATTTCTTTGGCAAAGTCCAGAATCGTTATCTCATCCGGGTTTCCGATATTGACGGGCAGAGAATAATCGGACATCAGCAGTCGAAAGATTCCTTCGATGAGGTCATCCACATAACAGAATGAACGTGTTTGTGAACCATCTCCGAAGACGGTCAAATCTTCCCCACGAAGAGCCTGGCCAATAAATGCCGGCAACACTCTTCCGTCATTTAGCCTCATGCGTGGACCATACGTATTAAAAATCCGAATGATCCTTGTGTCAACTTTATGGTACGTATGATAAGCCATCGTAATGGCTTCCTGAAAACGCTTCGCCTCATCGTACACACCACGGGGACCAACCGGATTTACATTTCCGTAATATTCTTCAGGTTGTGGATGGACGGTGGGATCTCCGTACACTTCAGATGTGGAAGCCACCAGTATCCTGGATTTTTTAGCCCGGGCAAGTCCC
>DAOMZK010000226.1:0-4766 GCA_035438035.1 Cyclobacteriaceae bacterium
ATTTATGGTTTCCGGTTTATCGAACACAAAGTCAGCATTGTTAAATATTTTTTTCAGAAATGGATTTTGAAACAGTACGGCTTCCTCCATTGTACGAAGATTTCCAAATGCCTTTGTGTTGTTGCGGTGCGTGAGGTAGCAAAGGTTAATGAGATCCTCTTCAACACGGCTGATACCGCAATACCCATCCTTGAAATTATGAAGCTCAATCAGATCATGGTCAAAATCCTTGAGCCGGATGTGGTACTTTACGCCTACATAGGGCGATCGTTTTTGAGTGAATGATCTTCGCATTTGCACATCCAGGCGGGATCGCTTGCCGAAAGCACCTATGACTACGTCTCCGGTCATCGTTGTACTCCTTGTTTCTAAAATGAATTGATCATTAAGGAAGGATACTTTTTCAATTTCTGTTTCCTGGAGAAATTCGACGCCTTGTTGCTTTGCTTTTTGAAATAGAAAATAGTCCAGTTGATAACGGCTGATGCCGAAGCCGCCAAGATCCAGGGGAAGCTCGGCAATTCTGCCATTTACGGATGTCAGGTGAAGCCGGGATATCCTGGCGGGGTGTAGCGCTTCCGGAAACGCATCGAGTAATTTGAGGTAGGGGATCACTTCGTTTGAAATGTATTCACCACACACGCGGTGAAAGGGGAAACTTCTTTTTTCAATTACCGTGCAGGGTACCCCCTCGCGGGTGAGGTGAATGGAGGTGATCAATCCGGCCAGTCCGCCGCCAATGATATAGATTTTTTTTGCCGACACGGCTTAAAACTAATGATTTGCATTTTTCATGACGAAGCATCTTAAGGTTTTAATTAATTAACAGAACCTTAGGTTACTTCAGTCGGTTATATACACTAAACATCTGTGGAAGGCTCAGTCAAAATAAATGATCCGGAGGAGGATCGCTGGAAAGTGCTGGTGGTGGGAAATAATCCTACAGAACTGGGACCGGTATTTGATCAGCTCCGGGGTATACGAAATAAAAAAGTGTCCACCGAAATGGCATTTGATCTCAGGACGATTTTGCAGCGCCTTAATTTATTTCAACCCCAGCACATTCTTATTGATGACAATATTGGTACCGATGCTTTACATGATATGGTAGCCCGCCTCCGGGGAAGGAAAACACGAAATGTTCCCATCACCGTGCTGAAGAACTCCAATTACCATGAGGCGATTGGTAGCGGCGTAATGAATTATGTTTTAAAGAAAAATCTTACGAGCGAATTGCTGTATAAGGAACTTCTGAATTCCCTTCATTTTTTGAAAACCCAGCAATATTGGAACAAGGCATACCGGAAAAGAAAAGGACAGCTTACCCGGCTTCTAAAAAGTGTAGTGGGCTAGATGGGGGATTCAAGAACCAGGGTAACGGAGATCGGCCGACCATTTCGCAAAATCTCCATTCTTATTTTTTTTCCAGGCGAATTGTTAAAGTAGGCGTTGATCACATTCAAATTCATTTCAGATGTGAGGAACCCGTTTATGGACATCAATAAATCCCCGGTTTCGATTCCAGCCCTTTCTGCTTCAGAGTCCTTCCGGATGTCTGTGACTTCAAAATTATGCAGGTTCGCACCTTTAGCCTTGATGGTAAGGCCACTCATATTAAAATAAAACTTCTTGGGAAAGGATGCATTCTTCTTGAGATACAACTTCTCTCCTGAGAAATCATATATGGTGGTAAACCGACTGAGGATTTCGCCGCAAACCGCTCCGTTGCGAAATACATCGGATGCTTTCAGTGTATCAATGTAACTGTTGGCATCCGGGAAACTGGCGATCACATCTTCAAGTTTATACTTACCCAAGGTAAGACTCTTCACCCTGCCGATCTGACCCGTGATAAGTCCGCCTAATCCGCGTCCGATGAGACTGCTGACATGTTTTTCAGGAACAACAATAAGTTTATTGGATGCCGGATCTAACATAAGTCCGTGACTGGCCCCGCTGTCAATAAGCAACTTGGCATTGATTTTTGTCCCATTCATCAGTTCAACACTGGTATCGATATAGGGTTTTGTATCCTCAATTGAAATTTTCATTGCCTGATAACCTCTCTTGGGTTTAAAACGGTCAGGCTGAATCAATGTCAGTTTTTTATGTTCATAGTCAATCTTCACGACAAAACGACTGAAGACTTCATATCCCAGAACACCGTGCACATCTATGCCCAGGTAATTTCTCAACTCCAGGTAATCTTTTTCTAAAACCAGCATCGCATGACCTTCGCCATGAACACCGGGCATGTCAAGCGTTATATTGTTGGTCACATACGCCTCCACAATTTTTTCACCACCTGGTCCCGCCACGAGGTAATGCCGGCTGTGGGTCAGGTTGAGAATATCACTGAATGATTTTTCTGTGAGGATGGTGGTGCGAACGCCGGTGTCAAGAATAAACCGCAAAGGGAGCTGGCCATTGAGTACGATCGGAACAATCACCAGGTTATTGGCAATTTCAATTGGAAACTCTACACGTCGCTCTTTACCGACCAGCGCAAAACCCAATTGAGCCCGGCTGATCTGGGATGAAAAGAGGAAGAGAAGAAGAAAAATTTTACGCAGCACTTTCAACAATGGAATTGCCCTTGATAAAACTATTGAAAAAATCAGAAACGATATATCCTTAAACGGTAACTACCCCCAATGCGGTGAGCAATTTTGAAGGAGAATTTTCAATAACTAAAAACCGGAGATTCTCCCGTGACAGGAACCCGGCATTTGACATCGTATCCAACTGCGAAAGAAGGGGCGAAAAAAATGCATTCACATTTAAAAGGCCTACCGGCTGGTCAATCAAGCTCAATTGGCGCCAGGTGAGAATTTCGGCCAGTTCATCCAGCGTGCCCCACCCACCTGGCAGGGCAACAAAAACATCAGCGAGGTCAGCCATCCGCTTTTTTCTCTCATGCATCGAGTTGACAATAATAAGTTCAGTTAGGCCCAGGTGACCCACTTCCCTTTTCAAAAGAAAGTCAGGAATGACACCAATTACTTTGCCCTTGGCAGAAAGTGCGGAATCGGCAACAATGCCCATCAAGCCAATATTTCCGCCACCATAAATGATTGTATGGCCGGATTCAGCCAAAAGTTTACCAAAAGTGCGTGCAGCTTCACCGTAGAGCGGATCCTTACCCGTGCTGGATCCACAAAAAACACAGACATTCATGACCGGATTGGTCAGTGCTTGACGTCGTGTTCGTTATTGCTGATGGATTTATTTGGGAAAAGCCATACAGAAAGAATGGCCAGAACAAACAGAGCGATTACTACACCAAATACTGCCATAGAATAAGATTTATCTTTCAAAGTAAACTCCTTTTGGCATTTCTAACAATATTTGGGAATTAAGAAACCTTATTCCTTCAAATTGAGTTTAAAACGCACTTAATTGGCTTGTAAATGAAAAAGATAGTCCTGATTTCCGGAGTTGCACTGATAATAGTGGTGGTTGTGGCGGCCATCTTTCTCTACAAAAAAACGAAATCGTTCAGCCCGGAATCGGATACGGGTTATGAGGACGGTGATTTAAAAGTAAGTGTATTCTATAACCGCCCGTTTAAGAAAGGACGTGTCATCTTTGGCGGATTGGTTCCATATGGAAAGACGTGGAGAACCGGTGCGAATGAGGCTACCGTATTTGAAACAAGCAAAGACCTGATGATCATGGGAAAAAAGCTGCAAAAGGGTAAATACTCCCTTTGGACAGTTCCCAATGAGCAGAGTTGGTCGGTGGTTTTCAATTCCACCATCCCGAACTGGGGAATCGACGTGATGAAAAATGGAGAGGCAGCACGCAACCCGGAAACCGATGTGGTTGTCGTCGATGTGCCGGTAATGAAGACACAAAAGGAATTTGAGCAATTTACCATCTCGGTGGATAACACCGATGAAATGCTGGAATTGGTTTTCGCCTGGGACCAGACGCTGGTAGCGGTACCTTTTTCGGCCGCTAGTGGGCAATAGCGGTTACCCAGACCCTTCTTTTTTCCGGGAGCGCTTCAACAATCGCTTTTCCGGAGCAAGCCATTCTTCCGGCGGGAATTCCCTGTGAAAGTAAATAATTGAAAACAGCCTTTGACTGCGGCAATGTGCGGTCGTTGTGAAAGGTTGATTTGATCACCAGTGAATCACGAACGGCAGTAGTAACGGAATCTACCTTGTACGTTACCGGAATCTTAATGGTGTCGATCTTCAACTCTGTAAGATCGGGATTGGATCGCACGCTGTCTTTTTCAAAACCCTGCAAGGAGACCTGGATTGAAAAATAGACGGATGGATTTCCCTGCATGAGCCGAACCAGCCTTCTCAGCTCCTGTGAAGAGGAAGGACTCAATTCCGATGTATTGGGCTTAAAGGAAATTCCTGCCAGCTCAATTTCATCACCGGAAGACAAAGGTTTGAGTGTGGCTGTCACTTTTTCGATCAGCGAGAATTTTTCACTGGTCATGTCAAATTTCTTTGAATAGAAGGTATAGTTGTCCTGTTCCGGATCAACAGATAAATCGTACACACCACCTTCATTCATATAGACAACAAAATTTCCATCTTTGGATGGCTTCGTTGAAAACACTTGTCGCCGTGAATTGAAATCATATACGGAAACAAAGGCATTACTCACCCCTGCGACATTTCCATCAATTTTAATTGTCCCTTTGGGTTTTACTTCAGATGGGAAAAGCAATTCAACCAACTCACTTTCCCTCGTGCCCGGCACATCCCTTAACAAATACCGGCCCGATGAAGTTGAACTTACAT
>DAOMZK010000227.1:0-4765 GCA_035438035.1 Cyclobacteriaceae bacterium
GGATTTCTCCTGTCTCCACATCGTCACATCGATCACACCAGGTCCCTTTACAGTAACTATAGGATCTTCATTCAACGCCCACCGGATGGTGTTGCGCAAAAGCTTGCCGTGGTCGTTGCTCTGAATTTGCCAGAAAGCCCGATCAATATCTCCGGCAAAGTAGGCCACACGTCCCTTACCAACCTCTCTCAGAAAAAGTTCAGGCATGTCTGTATCACCCGACCGCGGGAAAACATCTTCCATTGGTAGATCCGGATAGCTTGGCACCTGAGTCACTGGTGTCGGGAAGGAAGTTGTCGCTTTTACTTTCACACGGTATGTGCTGTTGATGATGCGGTAGGCATCTTCGAGATCCTTCAGAACCGGGTGAAATTTTCCGGTTGCAGCTTCTGCTTTCAATCGCAGGTAGCTGTTCTGCAGCGGACCTTCCGCTCCCTGTTTGAACGAAACACCAAAAAGATCTTTCAATCCAAAATCCTGCCGTTGTTTTCCTTCTTCATCGTACAATGAAGTTTCATAGGTAGCCACCAGGCTTCCTCCGGATTCAACAAACTTCTTCAACTGATCGCATTGCTTTTCAGAAAGTGCGGCCACATTGGGTAGGATCAACAACTTGTAGGGTTTGAGCTGGTCGGCATCCAGCAATTGCTCATTTACCATTTCAAATGGTGTGCGATCTTCAATCAGCGCATGGTAAATACCATAGGCATGATCCTGCTGATTTTTTTGCCAGGGCTTTCCCCCATAGTTGTTGGTGGTTTGCTCAGAATACACCATGCCCACGCGCACCATCGGCGCTGTGTTCTTCAGGTACTTCTCATGCTGATAGCATTTATTATAAATGCCGGCAACAGTATCCATCCATCGCTTGTCGAAAATATATCCTCCGAATTTCACGAAGCACGGTCTCAGTCCGTTGGCTAACCCCTCGGCAACCCATACTTTAATTTCAGCATTGCTTTGTACAGAATCCTTCCAACGATATTGTTCTTCCACCCCCACACTGAATATCCCGATCTGCGGTTTCATTCCCATAGTGGCCCGCATCTCTTTCGCATGCTTGCCGTTCGACCAGGGCGGAATCACTCCGCTCCTCGCCTGCTGGTCCGCATAAAATAAATCAGAATGCTGACCGGCCGTCACCTTGTCCGGAAAGCCGTTGGGAAGAAATCGCGACGTCGGTTTCTGTTTACGGATTTCAGCATCCCACAGGAACCATAATTCTTTCAAGCGATTGGTGCGCCACAATCTGTATTGCCTGGACACTGCATCATTCTGACCCAAAGTAGCCATTGCGGTACTCAGTGCATTGTCGCCGGTGCGCGGTAGTTCCATTCCCGAGAAGTCCTTAAAATTTTTTACACAATGTTCGCAGTAACATATGCCGTGACCAGACCAACGGTTTGAAAATATAGCATCAGGCATAAAGCGCTCCATGATTTCATGGTTCACCCTGGTCATGAAGTCGAAGTTGAATGGTCCGAGTGCACACGTCACCCACAGTTCAGGGTTGGCCCAATGTCTTCTGGGCTTACCATCAGCTGCCACGGCGATCCAGTCGGGGTGAGCCTCCAAAACCTCCTGTCTTGCCGCATGCGGGTCAGTGCGAAGAATGATGGACATATTCAATTTCCGGCAGCCGTTGATGAGGTAACCAAGCGTATCGTTGTTGCCCAGCCAGGCGCTGCGATGATGAAGTGGAATTTGGGTTGGATAAAATGCCACGATGCCACCTGCACTCAACAGTGCACCATCGGCATGTATTTTCTTAAAGTAGTCCAGCCAAAAATCAGGATCGTAATGTCCAGGGTCATTCTCTACAAAAGCGAGTTGTGCCCAAAGCATGGTTTTATCATACCACGGCGTTTCGGCAAGAGGCACAAACTGATCTGCAGAATTGGGATCGGCAAATGCCCACGGTGACGTGAGGGCGACGGCTCCAAGAGTGGACGATGCCTGGAGGAATTTTCTTCTTTTCATATTGCTTTAAATTACAAAATGGCAAATCACAAATCACAAAAAATTCCAAACCAAAAACATCAAAACCTCCCTCAATATTAAGGATTGCAGTTTTGCTATTTGCTTTTTGAGATTTCTTTGAAATTTTTGATTTGGCATTTTGAAATCAGCGTTTGATACATGTTAATGTAATCCTGCCAACGGGTGACTCCGCCCCCCAGCAACCCAGCAACCCAGCAACCCAGCCCTCATTCCCCAAAAAAATCTCCTATCTTAAACCTACCCTTCTTACCTTGTCAAAAACACTAAAATGAGCTCACCTTTCCAGAAGTTATTCTTCACATTGGCAATTTCATTTGTGGCCGTGCACGTCCAGGCCCAGCAGACCAAGCCAAACATCATTTCTCCCCAGATCAACCCTGATAACAGCGTCACCTTTCGTTTGAAGGCTCCTCTTGCTGTGTCCGTAAAGATCAAAGGCACGTGGATGAAGGACAATGAATCTGCAGTGGCGATGACCAAAACAGATTCGATCTGGACATTCACATCTTCTGTTCTGACACCTGATTTCTATCGCTATAATTTTCACCTGGAAGGTGTAGAAATTCTTGACCCCGCCAACTCATACGTTGAACGGGCAGGTATACGGTACGAAAGTATATTTATCATCAATGAACAAAGCAGTTTATATAAGGTAAAGGAAGTGCCCCACGGATCCATCTCCGCAGTCTGGTATAACTCTCCCACACTCAAGATGAACCGCAGAATGATGGTGTACACACCGCCAAGCTACCTTGAAAAGACAACGACTAAATATCCGGTATTGTACTTGCTGCACGGCGCTGGCGGAGACGAATATTCATGGATCGCCCGTGGCCCTGTAGGCGCTGTGTTGGACAATCTCATCGCAGCAGGCAAGGCAAAGGAAATGATTGTAGTAGTGACCAACGGTTATCCTGAAAAAACCTCATCGCCAAATGTAGGCCCGGCCGATCTCAATGCTCCCTACCCGGGTGTTAATAACATGGGAAACGGAAGATTTGAAGAAAGCCTGATAAAAGATGTCATTCCATTTATTGAAAAGAGATATTGTGTATTGACCGACAAAAACAATCGGGCGATAGCCGGTTTTTCAATGGGTGGATTACAGACGCAGCACATCACCAACTCCAATCCCAATATGTTCGCCTACATCGGGGTCATGAGTATGGGTTTACAGGACAACAACAGGCTGAATATTTTTAACAAGGAAGAATACGACAAACAGATCAAAGCCGTTGTGAAGGCCAATCCCAGACTCTACTGGATCGGCATTGGCAAGGATGATTTTCTTTATGAATCAGTTGTGAACTTGCGCAGGAAATATGATGAAGTGGGATTGAAGTATGAATACAGGGAGAGCGAAGGAGGACATACGTGGTCGAACTGGAGCTTGTACCTGTCCGAGCTAGCACCTAGATTTTTCAAGTAGTTTGCTGGGTAGCTGGCTGGTCCAGCAATCCAGTCACCCAGCTACCCAGCCACTTTCTTAATATTCTCCACAATCATCTCCTCCAGCACCTCCATATCCACATCCGCCAGTTTCTTCACATATACACATCCCTTACTGGCCTTGTGCTTTCCAAATTTCTTCAATAACGCCGTTCTGTTTTTAAACTCCGAAGAAAAATAAAGAACAATGGCTGTTGACCGCGGGGAGAATGCTATGATCGGCATATCCCCTTCCCGACCCGACTCATATTGGTAATGATAAGTGCCGAATCCGATGATGCTGGGTCCCCACATCTTTGGCTTGAATCCGGTATGCTTCTGCATTAGCTTGATGATACGGTAACTGTCATCTCTTTTTGTCTCATCTTTGATCTTGTCGATAAAGCCGGAGACGCTGGCAGCTGTTTCAGTGGTTTTATTTTCCTTTGCCACGGGATTTCTTTTTTAAAGTTCGTTTTTTCGTGGGGACAGCTACTTTCTTTTTCTTTGAAGCCTTGGCAAATTTGTTGAATTCAAGCGACAAACTCATCCAATAGTCAAAATCCTTGTCGCTCGTCATCCCGGTCTCATCAATCAATACATAGCCAATCATCGGACGGTTGGTAAAATCCATGGTACGGCAACCCCGCTTCTCAACCGCCTGCTCATGAAATGTTTTGTCTATGCGGCACATCAAATCATCCTTGATAATCCCCACGCACATCTTCCCGTTGACCATGAAAGTCAGTCCGCCCATCATGGGTTTCTCCTCCACACGACTGACTTTTGATAGTCTGTCCCGTATACGGTCAGCCAGTTTTTCGTTGTAAGCCATTTCTGAATTTTTGATTAAGATAAGAAAGCTAAAGATCCATTTCCAAAGCCAGTTAACTGGGCTGCTGGTTAGCCAGGCAACTAGCCACCCAGCCAACTGGATTAAATCGAAACAACCAGAAACCAGAAATCCATTTAAAACGTAAGATCCTCATACTTCCCTCCCACATATCTCCTGCACGAAAGCCTGCCCGCCAATGCCAACGGCTTGAGCAAAGATTTTCCCATCAGCATGCGAACGCACTCTTGTATACCTTCAGTAATAGAAGGGTGCGGGTGAACGCATTCTGCCAACTCTTCAATTCCCTTGTTCATGGAAATAAGCACCGCCACAGCCTGTATGGCACTGGAGGCATCATTACCTACGACTTTCATTCCCAGGATTTTCATGGCATCGTCATTGGTCACGAGCAGTTTAATAAATCCCTGTGTATTGCGTTTCGCTATAGCGCGAGGAATGGTGCTGTACTCCAGTGTCACCACTTTGTAATCCAGTTTGCTT
>DAOMZK010000228.1:0-4736 GCA_035438035.1 Cyclobacteriaceae bacterium
CAGCACTTCGAGGTGTTCCCTGAAAAGCTTGTCGGTGTTGAACAACAGGTCATCAAAATCCATTGCCCCGGATTTGAAGCAGCGAAGGGAGTAATTCTTGTAAATGTTGCCGATTTCAGGCCTCATGTTGGCGGCATCGTCGCCCATGAGCAGGGGATTGGTCAGATACTCCTGCCAGGAAACGAGCCTGTTTTTAGCGCCGGAAATGCGGTTGTAGACTGTGCTGGCCTTGTATTGTGTCTCATCGAGCTTCATCTCCTTTACAACCTGCTTGATGAGAGATTTTGAATCATCTGTATCGTAAATGGTGAAACTGTTGGGATAACCGATATGATGGGCTTCAGCTCTGAGTATGCGGGCAAAGACGGAATGGAACGTCCCCATCCAAAGGTTGCGGGCATCATGACCAACAACCTCTTCTACGCGGTCGCGCATTTCGCGGGAAGCCTTGTTGGTAAAGGTCAATGCCATGATATTGAATGGATCAATACCCTGGCTTTTTATCAGGTGAGCGATGCGATAGGTGAGGACCCTTGTTTTTCCTGATCCGGCGCCGGCAATGATCATGCAGGGCCCTTCCGTATTGATGACACCCTCACGCTGGGGAGGGTTTAAACTTTCGAGATAATCCATTCAGAAATTCGGGCGCAAGTTAAACCGGCGAACGCAATGATTTTGAGGAAATGCATCATATTTTTGGGATTACTATTGCATAACCGGATGAAGCCTGATTTCCTGAAGACGGATAAAACTGAATCGACTAAATCGAAGTGGTTTCGCAGGCTGATGAATTGGTACCCCATGTATTTTGGATCTGGCGGACACATACTTTTCTGGTCTGGAGATTCATTGGAAGTACAACTAAGACTCCGCTTGAGTCTTTGGACACGGAATTATGTCGGCACAATCTTCGGGGGCAGTCTTTTTTCTGCGGCCGACCCATTTACATGGTAATGCTCATCAAAGCCCTTGGACCTGCTTATGTGGTGTGGGACAAAACGGCGCACATCCGCTTTAAAAAACCTGCAAAGACTACGCTGTACGCTGTGCTTAAAATCTCTGCTGATGATCTGGTGGGGATCAGGAATATGGTGAAGGAATGCGGTCACGCCACCAAGACCTTTTCCATTCGCTGGCTGGACAAGGACCAGGTAATACATGCTGAAATCGAAAGACAATGTTACGTGGCCGATAAGGAATTTTATGTGAGAAAGAAAGGCGACACACAGACAGCTCGTTTTTAACAGCTTCTCAAAGCAATTCAGTACTATTGTTGTACGTACTATACATAAACCATTTATTCCTGTTCATGATAAAAGTAGGAGAAGTTCTCGTTTCGGATGATGTTAAAGAAGTTGAGTTTGTGTGCAACCTGGAGAAGTGCAAAGGTGCATGTTGTGTGGAAGGCGAACTGGGTGCCCCTCTCGAAGAAGATGAACTTCCGGTGATGCATGAAATCCAGAAAGCGGTAGCGCCTTATCTGACCAACGAGGGCAAGGAGGCAATTGCCAAACAGGGCCCCTACATTCTGGACGAGGATGGAGACTATTCTACGCCGACAATTGGTGGTAAGGAGTGCGCCTACGCACATTACGATGCAAAGGGTATTTTAAAATGCGGTATTGAGCAAGCTTACCTGGATGGTAAAGTCAAATTCCGCAAGCCCATATCATGTCATTTATATCCGATCAGGATTACCAAAAAGAAAGAATTTGAAGCTGTCAATTATCACAAGTGGAGCATCTGTTCGGAAGCTTGTAAGCTGGGAAAATCACTGGGCGTTCCGATTTATAAATTCCTGAAAGATCCACTGATCCGGAAATATGGGAAAGCATGGTACAGTGACCTTGTGAAGAAGATTGAAACACCGGCCGCTCTTCCCACAGTATCCACTAGGCGGACTAAGAAATAAAAAAGCAGGCCACTCTATAAGAATGGCCTGCTCTGTCAAAGGGTTTTTTCTGATTTACTCAGCGGTAACTTTAATCGTTATTTCGTGCTTGATCTCTTTGTGGAGGTCAAGAGAAACGATATAGTCACCGAGTTCTTTAGGCTGAACTTTGAATGAAATCTTTTTGCGGTCGACTTCAAATCCTTTGGCCTTCAGTGCATCAGAAACCTGCAGCGAAGTAACGGCTCCGAAAATTTTACCGCTTTCACCTGCTTTAGTTTTCAATTCCAGTGAGAGCGTTCCGATTTTAGCCGCAAGTGCTACAGCTTCGTCTTTTATTTTGGCAGCCTTGTGAGCCATCTGGCGTACATTTTCTGCCGCCATGCTCTTATTGGCATGATTGGCGATAAGGGCAAAGCCGTTGGGGATAAGGAAATTTCTTCCATAACCGGGCTTAACCTTCACCACATCATTCTTATAGCCAAGGCCTTGAACGTCTTGTTTCAATATTACTTCCATGATTGTTCAACGGTTAAGGTTATTTTAATGCATCACCCAGGTAAGGCAGCAACGCGATGTGACGTGCACGCTTAACAGCCTGGGCAACTTTCTTCTGGTATTTCCAACTGTTTCCGGTGAGCCTGCTGGGCAGGATCTTACCTTGCTCGTTGATAAACTTGATCAAGAAATCAGGATCCTTATAATCGATATAACGGATTCCGTTCTTCTTAAAGCGGCAGTATTTTGGCTTGATCTCTGCACGCTTGATGGGTTCGTTTACAAGTGTCATGCTCTGAAGTCCTCCCTTTCTTTCTTTGGTTGCGGAGCTCTTTTCTCCTTGTTTTTGTTGAATTCACCTTTCCGTCTGCGTGCATTGTATTCAAAGGCAAACTTGTCAAGGCTTGTGGTCAAAAATCGCATGACCGACTCATCCCTTCTGTATTCTGTCTCAAGGGTACCGATGGTCTCGGGAGCTGCCGCAAATTCGATCAGGTTGTAAAAGCCGGTAGACTTCTTTTGGATGGGATAAGCCATCTTCTTCAGTCCCCATTGCTCCACATTAATTACGTTGGCCTTGTTACTGGTCAACACCTTCACGAACTTCTCGACAGTATCCTTTGCCTGGTCTTCAGACAAAACGGGATTTAAAATGAATACCGTCTCGTAATTGTTCATGTATTAAATGGTTTTAAAATGAGGGTGCAAAAATAGCCGTTTTTTTGATATCTGCACGCGTCGATACCTTAAATCCTGAAAATCCCTTGATTTTGACCATTTTTAGTCGAATAACCTTCTAAATTCTCACAAAAAGCCATCTCTCCGGCGAGAAAACCTGAATTGATGCTCTCGTCTGATTCGAGGGAATTGTCTCCCGGATAGCTATCGGGATGTCAATTCCTGAATTGTCAATTGGTTATTCCTTGTGTTTATAAACGAAACTCGTTCCCTTCAAAATCTGGAAGCTGAGGGAAAAGTAAAACACATTCCCATTGGGATAAGGCGTGGTGGCACCTGAAGCATCGGTCCATTGATAAGTCTTGTCAAAAAATGGCGTTGCATAATATTTAAATTTCAATTGGACACCTTCCTGCATTTGTACACCGGCGAACAAGGTATTATAAATCGTGGGAACCCTTGAACTGAACCAATAGTCCCTTACATACTGCTTATCCCCATCTTTAAACTGCTTCTCTTTGTAATTGATTGGGAATTCAATTTCATACCCGAAAAAAAAGTACTTGCCGTCCATTTTTCCAAATTTTAGTGCGATGGGTATGCCAATATTGTAAGTCCTTGCCTTGTAACGATAACCTGGATTGTTAGGATCATCATAAATGAATCCAACGTTTCTGAGTGCGATGCCAGTCATCAATCCGGTTGAATTATTGAAATCACGGTGGACCTGTGTTTGAAAATTAAAAACAGGAGAAAAACGAAGAATGGAACTGGCTTCCTTTCCGTTCGCCATGCTCACACTTGCCTCCGAGAAAATCCATTCTCCACCAGTGGTCGTGTAAACCGTTTTTTGTGCCGTTGCGGAAAAACCAACACCGCCGAGCATCAGAACAAGAATCAGGTACTTCTTAAACATGATTTAAAGTATTTGCTGCAAATGTAAAAAATTAAGGTTCATTGGCGAATGATCCTTCAGGGTATTCCAATTATTAATAATCATTTAACCGGGGGTGCGTACGGCTTGTTCCTTACTGCCTTGAGCGTCTGATCTTTTTGAAATTTGCCCTCCTCTGTAATTCCATTCATGATGGCAGTAAATTTAGCGGTCACTGCATTACCCGTTCTTGCAGTCAATTGAGCCGGTGTTTCGTCGGCGGAGGCATTCAGGATAGTCAATTCTTTTGAGAAAATATCCTTGAAATCAGATTCGTCCAGATCCCGGAAAGTCAGGGTGCATTGCCTGAAAATTTCAGTCTGGGATTGGTCCCCTGTAGCCAGGATGGCATATGTCATTTTATCTTTCCGGAACCACACCGTGTAGAGTATTTTATTCGTCTGCTGGGCTGGAAGAATGATTTCACTGGCGGTGCGGTCCCTCAGTTTAAGCTTTCCGTCGGACATGGGTTGTTTGCGGGTACGCGCATAATATCCATTAACAAAATTATTGATCAGCGTATCAATTTGCTGCTCTTTGCCGGCAATCGTTACCAGGATCTGACTTTCTTTATTGGCCGCTCCGGCAACCGTAGCTTCATTAGCATAGTTCCAGCCGGCGGGCAATGTCCAGTGAATTTTCAGCGTAGGGTGTAAGTAAACATTTTTGTTGAAAACCCCTTTGGCAGGATCAGGTCCAAACGGTAGCGAGTCAAACGATTTAAGAAATCCGTCT
>DAOMZK010000229.1:0-4706 GCA_035438035.1 Cyclobacteriaceae bacterium
TGAAAACGTGGAAACCGGTACATCGGATGGTATCGCCTATGCGCTTGAGCTGATGGATTTGTTCGTGGATCAGGAATTAAAACCTAAACTGTTCCCGCTGTTTGATGATATTCCGGTAAAGGAAAAAATGAACAAGCTTCAGACTTATTTCCCACGCGAAGCCTACAACCCGGTGCAGGTGGTAAATTATATTTTGAACCGCGACTTTAATCTCAACAACCGTTGGACTAAAATGTGTGCCGTCTATTCATCGGCATTTATCCCTGAATTCCGTGTAAGCCGTGGATTGATAGGTCAAATGTTCAACCCGGATAAATTGCTTCAGGAAACTGCAGCCTGGGTGATTTACAATAAGGACAAGGGACAGTACAAAGTGATTGCAGAAAGGTTGCCTTTGCGCGATAAGAAATTCCTGGATACGGCCATAGAAAGCAATCAATTGCTGGATGGCCTGGATGACGGATTCTTCCTCGGCATTGAGATGGTAATGTTTATTAAATCCCTCCCTGCATTCCATGGAATCCCCGGCGCCATTCTCAGTGACCTCGCAGACAAGATCATCCCGATTGACCTGAAGCCAAAAGAGAAAATTGTATTTAATAATCCGGATGAGAACAGGCCCATACTCATCACCGCACTGGGCAAAGTAAAACTGAGAGAAGGAACTACAGAAGTAGGTGAGATGAAAAAAGCATCTGTATTCGGCGATCTCTTCCAGGAAGGACCTTCTATCAACATCACTGAAGTCGAGGCTGTCGAACGATCCGTGGTTTTCAGAATCAACCTAACTGATTTCTATTTTGTAATGGCCAAACACCATGAACTGGTTCAGGGTCTCGTTCGAAACATCATGAAAACATCGAAATCAACTGCAGTATAAAATTTGAATCCAACAGACTATGGCATACGATATTGACGTACTTATCACCTTCGCCGAAAAAGACAATGAAGTCGGTCAGAAAAGTGAAATGGGCTGGGTTACCCAGTTCAAGAAATTCATTGAACTCATGCTTTACCAGGTGCTGGGCGAAAAATCCAACATCGTGCTCAAATCTGAATTCGATGATTTTACTGCTTCCAATCTGAACAACGCCGCTGTGCTGGTCACCATCCTGTCCAAGGATTTTGCATCATCCGGCCGCTGTCTTGATATGGTAGAGTCCTACTGCAAAGCCACCAGCAACTCAAAAATCGGCAGGGTATTCAAAGTGCTCAAATCACCCCTCACCGGCCAGGAACAACCTCCCCGACTGCGCGAACTGCTGGGCTATGATATGTACCAGGTAGACAATGAGACTGGTATGATGAAAGAGTATTCTGATTTTTTCAGCCAGGAAGCAGAGAAACAATATTGGATGAAAATGGTAGACCTTGTCTATGACATACACGAAGCGTTAATCATTTTAAAAGGTCAGACAAAATCGGAGGTTAAGAATTTCTATAAGCTTAAAACAATTTATCTCGCAGAAACAGGACATGACCTGTCCATCCAGCGCAATATCATCCGGCGCGAATTGCAACGGCATGGTTATGTAGTGCTGCCTGGCACGGTATTACCCAGCCGGGAAGATGAACTGGAGCGCGTGGTCCGCAAGGATCTTGAATCCTGCAGTCTTTCCATTCACCTTATCGGAAGTGCCTACGGAGAAATTCCGGAAGGTTCAGAAAGATCAGTAGTGGATATTCAGAATAAGCTGGCAGCTGAACATGCCGTTATTAAACGCTCCAGAAAAGAAGAATTTTCACGTCTGATCTGGATCGCGCCTAACCTGCGCAATGCGAGCGACAAACAAAAGTCATTTATTGATTCCCTCCGCCGGGATATTGAAGCTCAGGAAGGTGCCGAGATTCTTCAGAATCCGTTGGAGGATTTCAAAAATATCATGCGCGAAGAATTGCTGGCATCACAAAATAAGACGACAGAACAAGCCAGTGGCGGTAAAACAATTTACTTCGTCCACGACAAGATCGACCACCAGCAGGTACTTCCGCTTGTGGACTTCATTCAAAAGTCAGGATTCAATGTAGTCTTCCCTGCATTTGAAGGTGAGTTGATGGAAGTGCGTAAAAAACACATCGAGAACCTGAGAAATTTTGATGGCGCCATTATCTACAAAGGGAAAGTCAATGATCAGTGGGTAAGAATGAAAGTTCTCGACTTACTGAAGGCGCCGGGCTTTGGCCGGAACAAACCCATTCAGGGAAAGGCGATTGTGAGTGAACTTTCATTGGACAATTACAAAAACCAGGACGTCACCCTTATCAGTGGCGAAACCAATAAATCTATAGAATCACTAAAATCCTTTTTACAAGAATTTAAATCCTAAAGTCTATGAGCGAGTTAGTAGACGACAAAACCGGCACCCCTTCACCTTCAAAGGTCGTTGCCGCTAACCCATTCCCCGGGTTGCGTCCCTTCAAAATTGAAGAGAGTCACCTTTTCTTCGGCCGTGAAGGCCAGAGCGATGAGGTGCTTCTGAAAATGTCCAAGAGCCGGTTCGTCGGTGTGATCGGACCTTCAGGAAGCGGTAAATCATCTTTTATTTACTGCGGGGTGCTGCCCATCCTCTACGGAGGATTCCTTACCGACACCAGTCCGAACTGGGAAGTTATCGTAACGCGGCCCGGTGCCAATCCGATCGATAACCTCGCGGAATCATTGCTTGGCGCAACCAAGGAATACAATGCAGCAGAAGCCGAGGATAAAAAAATTAAACGAACCATTGTTTCCACCTTGCTGCGAAGCAGCTCGCTGGGATTAGTGGAAGCGATTCAACAATCGCGACGATCAGAGGATATCAATTACCTGATCCTTGTCGACCAGTTTGAGGAGTTGTTCCGCTTCAAGGACAGCACCGACCCCAACTCTGTCAACGAGACACTGGGATTTGTCAACCTCCTGATGGAGGCTGTTAACTATGAAGACTCTCCTATCTACGTAGCCATAACCATGCGGTCAGACTTTATCGGGGATTGCGCTCAGTTCCCGGAATTGACACGCAAAATCAACGACAGTCACTACCTCATCCCGCAGATGACCCGCGATCAGAAAAGAAGGGCGATCGATGGTCCTGTGGCAGTAGGCGGAGCCAAAATTACACCGCGCCTTACCCAGCAATTGCTTAATGACCTGGGAGATAACCCGGATCAATTGCCTATTCTTCAGCACGCTCTTATGCGTACCTGGAGTTATTGGGCGCGATTCAAAGACTATGATGAAGAACCACTTGACCTCAAACACTACGAGGCGATTGGTACGATGCGTGAAGCCTTGTCGATGCACGCGAACGAAGCGTACGACGAATTGGATGAAGAACAACAACGCATTTGCGAAATTATGTTCAAGGCCATCACCGAAAAACGCGGTGAGAACTTTGGCATTCGCCGACCGACAAGACTGAATGAAATTGCTGCCATCGCCGATGTATCGGAAAATGATGTAGCCGCAGTGATTGAAAAATTCCGTGAAGCCGGCCGTTCGCTGGTAACACCGGCAGCGGGCGTACCGCTCGGATCCAAGTCAATGGTGGATATTTCCCACGAGAGTTTGATGCGCATCTGGGTGCGCCTGAAAAACTGGGTGGATGATGAAGCGGATGCCGTGCAGATGTACCTCCGCCTCGCGGAAGCAGCAACACAATACCAGGTTGGTAAAGCCGGTCTCTGGAGACCACCGGATTTGCAATTGGCCCTCAACTGGCAAGCCAAGCACCGCCCTACACTTGTTTGGGGACAACGATACAATCCCGCCTTCGAGCGGACGATGATCTTCCTCGAGTACTCCAAAAAAGAATGGGAGACCGAGCAACGGATTAAGGAACTTGAGGCGAAGCAGCGACTGCAACGGGCGAGGACAACGGCCACTGTGTTTGGTGTGCTTGCCATCATCGCCTTGATAGCTTTCGTATATGCCTTCTTCCAGTCTGCCGCAGCTGAAAGAGCAAGAATATTAGCTGTACAAAACGAGGCTAAAGCTGTTGCAGCGCAGAAAGAAGCAGATGCGAATGCAAAAAAAGCAACCGAGCAGGCAGAAATTGCAAGGCAGGAAGCTGAAAGGGCAAGAAAAGCTGAAGCAGAAGCACAGCTTGCAAGAGCTGATGCTGAAGATAAACGCAAACAAGCTGAAGAAAACCTTGTACGCGCACAAAAAGCTGAAGCAGAAGCACAACGCAGTGCACAAATCGCTCTTCAGCGTCAGAAAGAAGCTGAGGTTGCGCGCGCTGCCGCTGAAAAAGCTGAAGCTGCCGCGAAACGTGCACGCTACATCGCGCAAGGCAAAGCCATGGCCATTAAGTCCAAGGAATTGGGTAGTGACCCTGAACAGCAGGCGCTCGTTGCACAACAAGGTTACCACTTCAACAATACTTACGGCGGAAGCCAATTCGATAATGATGTTTACAATGGCCTTTATGCGGCGCTGAACAAGCAAAATGACCCTTTGACCCGCAATCTGGAAGGTCACAATCGCGGTGCTGCCCGGGCACTGGTTACCCATCCCCACCTGAGAGAGATTTATTCAGGCGGCAGTGACGGTCGTATTTTGAGATGGTCGCTCCAGGGAGGTCTCTGGACAGCCGACTCCATTATGGGTGGCCGCACAGATTACCAGGTTTATGCTCTTGATATCAGCCCGGATGGAAACTGGCTGGTAGCCGGCGGAGCAACTACCGGAGATCTTACGAAAAACTATATTGAGCTATACGATC
>DAOMZK010000230.1:0-4696 GCA_035438035.1 Cyclobacteriaceae bacterium
AGAAATGATTTAAACAATTCTTCGTCTTTGCGTGGTTTCGTAAAATAAAGATTGACAAGTTGAAGCATCGTCTCTACGTCCGCCGTTCCAGATTGACCACTGATGCTTTCACTGAGCATGGACAACCTTGGAAACGCATTTACAGATTTTCCTGCAAGCACTTTCTGAAGATCAGTGGGAGAAAATTTGTCGACGCCCATCTGGGAAACCACAGTTGAAGCGTATTGAGCATTATACTGATCACTTTCACCGTACAAGGATTGGCCCCCTAAGCGGAAGCCTGACAACAGGATTTCGTCATTTTTGAAATCGGTTGGCTTTAAAATCACTTTAACGCCGTTACCAAGCGATAGCTCTGAGGTGCCGAGTTCTGCGTTCTTTTTGTCAAAGATGATGCGGCCTCCTGTAGGCGGTGTTTCGATTAGACTTGCCGCAACTGCTTTTTCAACGTATGGTGTGACCGGCAATTTCTCTGCTTCGGTAACCATACTCAGTAATTCAGTATTGGAAGGAATGGTAAAGTCTGCCTTTTCCGGACCATTAAAGACGACTAATTTCTTTACATCAGCGGCCGGAATATTTTTTGCTGCAAATTCGTTGACCTCAGCAATGGTAATGTCAGCAAGATATTGCTTGTGATAGTTGTATTCATTTTCAATTCCGGGGATTGGCTCTTGAGAGAGAAAGTTGCGGATATATTCCTCAACGTAATTTTCCGACTCTGACTTATCTTTTTCATTGTAGGCCTGCTCCATATTCCTCAGCAGTGATTTTTTAGCGCGGTCCAGCTCAGCGGCTGTAAATCCAAACTTTCTCACCCTTTCCGTTTCCGTGATGAGGGTCTGTATAGCTGGAGCAATACCGGCCTTGCCGATCAGGGCAAATGCGAAATAGGATTCATAACCATGAACAAAAGAACCACGTTGCCCGCCGCCGAAGAGAAATGGCGGATCTGCTTTTTGTGTCAGCTCCTGCATGCGCTGTCCAAAAATGATACTGGTGAGATTCTTTATCATCCCTTCACGGTAGTCGGCAATGGTGGTTTGAATTTTTTCTTTCTGTGTGGCGTAGTAAATCTGAAGTACAAAATTAGTAGCCTCTTTGTCTGTCACCGTCAAACCTTCCGACACCTGGCGGGACGGAACATCCGCATACGCGCGTGAGCGTTCCTTCGCCGGATTCTTCAGTTTTTCAAAGTGTTTTTTTATCATAGCCTCAGCAGCTGCCGGATCGATATCACCCACTACAAATACACCCATAAGGTCGGGGCGATACCAGTCCTGGTAAAAACGTTTGATCGTTTCCTGCTTGAAGTTTTTGAGAATATCAGTTTTACCGATGGGAAGACGCGCTGCATATTTAGACCCTTGCAGAATGTGCGGAAGTGTTTCTTTAAACATTCTTTCCTGGGCGCCCTTACCCAATCGCTCTTCTTCAAGCACCACGCCTCTTTCTTTCTCTATTTCGGCAGGATCAAACATGACGGTACTGGCCCAGTCTTCCAATACCAGGAATCCCTTCTCAAGGTTTTCTGGTTTGTCAACCGGAATGGGCAGGATGTAAACAGTTTCATCAAAACCTGTATAGGCGTTGAGGTCAGCACCAAATTGTACGCCAATGGATTGAAGGAACGATACGAGGTCATTTTTCTTAAAATGTTGTGAGCCATTAAAGGCCATGTGTTCGGTGAAGTGAGCCAGACCCTGTTGATCATCATCTTCCAGGATGGAGCCGGCCTTTAAGGCCAGCCGTAGCTCAACCTTTTTTTCCGGTCTTCCATTCTTGCGGATGTAGTAGGTAAGACCGTTGGCCAGTTTGCCGACCTTGATCTCAGGTGCAACGGGTAATTTATCGGTGAGATTGGTTTGGGCAAAAGTTGATGCTGAAATTCCTACAATCAGGAACAGCACAAGGTGCATGAATCTATTCTGCATATTAATGAAATTTAATTCAGTTTATCGATGAATCAGGATCCCCATTCTTTGCGAATGATTTCCAGCATTTTTGGCTGCACACCACATCCTGCTACTATTTCACCACCAAAAAGGAAGTTATCCCCACCCTTAAAATCAGTAACCATACCGCCGGCTTGTTGAACCAAAAAAGCGCCTGCTGCCACATCCCATGGATTAAGATTGTATTCAAAAAAACCCTCAAAGCGTCCTGCTGCCACGTAAGCCAGGTCAGTGGCCGCGCTGCCGAGCCGCCGGACACCATGTGATTGTTTCAGGAAATGACGGATGATGTTCAGGTAAGCTTCCATTTTTTCAAATTCATAATAAGGAAAGCCCGTTGCCATCAGACATTCTTGTAACGTCAGGACACCTGACACATGAATTTCCTTTCCGTTACAATAAGCGGGTTGTCCTTCTACCGTATGAAACATCTCTTTTTTGTTCACTTCATAGATAATTCCCAGCACCATTTTATCTTTCAGTGCCAGACCGATGCTGATGGCAAACAAAGGCAAACCATGCGTAAAGTTTGTTGTACCATCGAGGGGGTCGATGATCCAGCGGTAGCCATTGGTTCCTTCTATAGCGGTCCCCTCTTCGCCGATAAACCCTGAGCCTGGTACAATCCTGGACAGGGCCGCAACCAGTTTTTTTTCTGACTCTTTGTCGACGTATGAAACGAGATTATTAAATCCCTCTTTTTGTTCAATTCTGGAACGATCAAAGCGGTTGCCTTCATAGTCGATGAAAGAACCAACCTCCAGGCAAATGTCTATCACATTTTTTTCAACAGCAGACAGGTTAATCATCGCTGGGTAGTTTGACTTTTGACTAACGTAAAAAGAAGAATTAATGTGGAGATCCATGCGGCTGTCCGCACGACAAATTCTCCGCGCGCAAGATACATAACATTGTTTGTCATTGAGTTTCCGGAATATAGATTCAGCATGTCTTCCCGTGTGAGACAGGAAATGTCCAATGAATAGGAGTAGACCACGGGAGAAGCAATAAAAATGACCGCCAGTAGTATCCAGTGCCAGCGAAACGGCTGTATCGAGAGAAAAGCCTGGTAAATCATATAATTGGTTATCAATATCCACAAGGAACTCCCCAGGTATCCGGTATGAATGTTCCACCGCACCCAGGAGGGCTCAAGGCGTAACGCATCTGCCAGGTAGGTTGAAGAAGCTGGGAATAATTTGAGTAGCAAGTATTCCAAAGCAAGCCAGAAAAGCACAATACTGATTTTTCCAGCCCTTGACCCCAGGGTCTGCCTGACCCAAACATATCCGGCAAACGGCAGCGTAAAAAGTATTGCGTAAGCGAGAGAAGAGACGATGAAATTGAAATCAAAACTATGCGATGAAAGAAAAAATACAACCAACGATAACAATACCCATTCCATTTTTTCCCAGACGGAAGCTATACTGGTGGCGCGGTCAGTGAGGGCAAACAGGGGGGCCAGGCCGATGAGAATAAATGCGGGAAACGAAGCCATCAGCCAGCCGCCGGCGATAAACAGGCTGCCGCCGATAAACAAAGCCCAGGGTGGCAGGTTAGTCTCTTTTGCCATCAACCACAATTACGATTTCTCCTTTTATTTCCTTTTGCCGAAAATGCTGTAACACTTCGGTCAACTGATTGGTAAATGTTTCTTCGTAGACTTTTGTCAGTTCCCGGGAGACGGAAACCATGCGGTCGCCTCCGAAAAACTCAATCATTTGTTCCAGGGTCTTGACTAACCGGTGCGGGGATTCATAAAAAATTATTGTTCTGTCTTCTTCCGCCAGTTTTTTCAACAGGGTTTGCCTTCCTTTTTTGTGCGGTAGAAATCCTTCGAAGACAAAACGATCTGAGGGGAACCCGGAATTGATTAGGGCCGGGATGAGGGCAGTGGGTCCAGGCAGGCATTCAACCGGGATACCGGCCTGCAGGCAGCCACGAATGAGGAGAAAGCCGGGATCTGAAATGCCTGGTGTGCCAGCATCGCTCACAAGTGCGAAAGTCTCCCCGCTCTTCATTCGCTCAATCAATTTTCCCAGGACTTTGTGTTCATTGAAAATATGAAAGCTCTGCAGCGGTTTCTGAATCTGATAATGTTTCAGCAGGACCCCCGAAGTCCGGGTGTCTTCAGCCAGTATCGTGTCCACTTTTTTTAAAGTTTCCAGCGAGCGCAGTGTAATATCTTCCTTGTTGCCTATGGGAGTAGGGACAATAAAGAGTGAAATTATCTTTTGCACGTCAGGTCAGTTTATCGATAGTGGCTGCCAGTTTTCTATCCAGATCGGTGATGATGTTACCGGCATCGTGAGTACTCAATTCGATAGTGACCCGGTTCCAGGTGTTGGTCCAGGTAGGGTGATGGTTCATCTTTTCTGCCTCGATCGCCACTTTGGTCATGAATCCAAAAGCTTCCGTAAAATCCTTGAATTGAAATGATTTTACCTGTTTATTATTGTCTTCTTTCCACATACCCATTGATTTAGAAGGGAAAAAGTTAGCGGTTAATACCGGGACAATCAAAAACAGTTGCGCTTATTATGAATTAAACTACAAAGCCACAATACCCTCAATTACCGATGCCTTTTGGTATACGGCAATCACTGAATCACTGGAAGGCATCATCATCTGGTATGTGAGGCTGATGTATTTTCCTTTTTCGGAGGACTTCTCCGTAGCAGTAGTATGCAGGGGAAACAGCTGGCGCAGGTCTTCTTGCCTGCCCGCCGGGATGATAAACT
>DAOMZK010000231.1:0-4696 GCA_035438035.1 Cyclobacteriaceae bacterium
CATGGAGTTAAATGGCAATCCTCAATTTCAGCACGCAGCTTTTACGGGTGGGTTGGCTTCAGAATTAAAACGAATGAATCCGTCACAGCGCCAGGCATGGGAAGAGGCGTATGCTCCGAAAAACAAAATATTTCTTGATCAGAAGTTAAAAGGCGAAGCACTGAAAAAATGGAAATATCAACGTTACATAAAAGACTATCTGCGCTGCATCAAGTCGGTAGATGATGAAGTCGGCAGGCTGCTTGATTATCTTGAGACGGAGGGATTGATGGAGAATACAGTTGTTGTATACACTTCCGACCAGGGATTTTATGTTGGTGAGCACGGCTGGTTTGACAAACGGTTCATGTATGAAGAATCATTTCGAGCACCTTTGATCGTTCGTTATCCAAAAATTATTCCTGCAGGTTCTATGTCCAATGCCCTGGTTCAGAACATTGATTTTGCACCAACCCTGCTGGCATTGGCCGGAGCTAAACAGCCGGAAGAGATGACCGGTCTTTCGCTGGTACCGCTCTTCACAGATGCACCATCAGAAAACTGGCGAAGCAGTTTGTATTACCATTACTATGATTACCCGGCATTTCATAATGTACGGCGGCACGATGGGGTCCGGACGAATAAGTATAAGCTGATTCACTTTTATGGCAAGGGTGGAGTAGGGGGAGGAACAAGCCTGATGCAATTGAAGGAGGGAACGGCCGAACGAAAATTCATGCTCGCCTATGCGGCTTCAGGGAAAATTGGAAATGATACTGATATTGATTGCTATGAGTTGTATGATCTGAAAGAAGACCCCCATGAACTGAACAATCTCTACAACGAACCGAGTTACGATGCCATTAGGAGTGAACTGCATAAGATGCTGGATAAGTACAGGAAGGATTTGAAGGTAGATGAATATTAACCGCAGAGGTTGAGGTGCAACGTTCTGGACATATTCTTATGCGTCTTTGCCGTTAAACCCTTAAATCCTTCGAATAAAACTCATAGCAAACTGCTATTTTTTCTTTAGATTGAATCTATATTTCTATGCGCATCTCCCTTCTCATTGTGCTCTTTATTTCAGTAGGAATTTCACTTTCCGCCCAGGATAACACCAAAAACAGAAAGGAAATTACAACACTGATTGACAATTATTCCCTGGCAAGGGAGAAGCGGGATACTGTTTTGTTAAAGAACATCCTCACCCTGGATGTTGATCAGCTGGTCTCCAATGGCGAATGGCGTAACGGAATCAATGCTGCTGTAAAAGGAATGATGGCCAGCTCTGCAAGCAGTCCGGGGACACGAACCCTCACTGTGGATAAAATCAAATTCTCCAGTCCGCAGATAGCCATTGTAGATACGAAATATGAAATCCAAAATGCCGATGGCACGCTGCGAAAAATGTGGAGTACATTCATTGTCGTCCATACATCGTTGGGATGGAAAATTTCAGCCATTAGAAATATGTTGCCTGCCAAATAATAACTGAAACTAAATAAGATTATGAAATCAAACGACCGCCGCCAATTCCTCAAGCATTCGCTAGCCGCTGCTGCTGGATTAGCCATGACGACTATTCCGGAGAGCTATGGTTCTTCTTTACGTGTGAAAGAACTGAAAGACAAATCGGATAGCAATGATTCTTTTATCGCAGACTCACCTGTTCGGTTTTCGGTGATCGGACTCAACCATGGTCATATCTACGGTCAGGTGGAAGCCTTGATCCGCGGGGGCGCTAAGCTGGTTGCATTTTACGGCAAGGAAAAAGATCTTACGGATGCATTTGCCAAACGCTATCCGGATGCCAAACTGGCCGGAAGCGAAAAGGAAATTCTGGAGGACTCCTCCATCCAACTGGTAGCCAGCGCTTCCATTCCTGTCGACCGCGCTCCGCTCGGCATCCAGGTGATGAAACATGGCAAAGATTTCATGGTGGATAAACCGGGTATCACTACGCTTGAACAACTGGCAGAAGCGAGAAAGGTTCAAAAGGAAACCAAGCGCATCTATTCGATCATGTACAGTGAGCGCTTTGAAAACCGAGCAACGGTAAAAGCGGGTGAACTGGTAAAAGCCGGAGCGATCGGGCAGGTTGTGCAAACCATCGGCCTCGGACCGCACCGGATCAACCTTTCTACACGGCCAGAATGGTTTTTCGACAATGAAAAATATGGCGGCATCATCACGGATATAGGTTCTCATCAGTGCGATCAGTTTTTATTTTTTACAGGATCAACAGAGGCCGAGGTTGTGGCCTCGCAGGTTGGCAATGTTCACTATCCTCAATATCCCAAGTTTGAAGACTTTGGCGACCTGACTGTTCGCGGCAATGGCGGCACGGGGTATGTGCGGGTAGACTGGTTCTCACCCAACGGACTTAACACATGGGGTGATGGCAGGCTGACCATACTTGGAACAGATGGTTACATCGAGCTCCGCAAGAACGTTGACATCGCCGGTCACACAGGGGGGAATCACCTTTTCCTCGTTGACGGAAAGGAAACGAAGTATATAGATTGTGCTCAGGAGCCCTTGCCATACGGACAACAATTTATAAGCGACATCATGAACCGTACAGAGACGGCCATGACACAGGCACATTGTTTCCTGGCAACTGAGATAGCGTTGAAAGCGCAGAAGCAGGCACAGAAGCTGAGTTTGAAAAAGGTTTAGGCTTCGAAAACCGCTCGGTACCCTTCGACGGTGTTCAGGGTGACCGAGCTTCCATCAGCACTTAGCAATTCGGAGCTGTAAGGTTGAGCCCGTCCAAGCCTGGACTTATCGAAGACTGATATATCTCAGTTTTTAAGAGAAACCTTTGCACCCAATTCAGCGTCATAGTATAGAATTGACCTGAAAAATCATGATAAAAAACTACCTCCTCATCATCTTCCGCACCCTTTGGAAACAAAAGTTTTATACGTTCATCAATCTCACAGGGTTGTCGGTTGGGGTGGCAGCCTGCCTGACGATTACGGTTTTCGTGGCGAGCGAAATCAGCTTCGATAACTTTCACGAAAAAGGCGACCGTATCTATCGACTGAATACAGAAATCAAGTTCGGCGACAACCATTTACGGAGTGCCACAGGATATCCTGTGCTCGCCGAACTCTTCAGACAGAATTATCCTGAAGTAGAGAAAGTGGTTCGGTTCAAGGATTGGGGCAGACGATTTATCCGACGCGTGGATCAGAAGGAAGTGAATCGTGAGAATGCGATCTGGGTAGACAGCACTTTTTTCCAGGTTTTCTCAGCAAAAATTCTGGAGGGGGATGGGCGTACAGCGTTGAAAGAAGCCAACTGCATAGCCATAAGCGAAAAAATGGCGAAGAAGTATTTCCCCGGTGGAAGTGCCCTGGGCCAGAGCCTGATCATCGATGAGCAGCGTGCATCCCAACCCAATGAAAATGTGAATAAAATCACAACGGTCTATGAAGACTTTCCTGCCAACAGTCATTTCCATTTTGATATACTCCGGTCAGCCACGGGCTTCGAGGGCTTCAACTCAGTGTCGCTCATCGGTGGCAGTGATGCGCATGTTTATTTGTTGTTGAGAGAGGGGACTGATGTCAAAGCTTTGGAAGCCAAGTTCCCGGCATTTGCAGAAAAATATGTAGGGCCGCAAATAGCCAATGCGGTGGGAGGGGATCCTACATTGAAAAAATTCAGAGGAGCGGGCAATATCTGGGATTATACACTCACACCCATGCGGGACATTCACCTTCATTCTGATTTGCAGGGGGAGTTCGAACCCAATGGGAGTTTCAACTATGTCATTCTGTTTTCTGCCATCGCGCTCTTCATCCTGGTTATCGCCTGCATCAATTTCATGAATCTGTCCACGGCACGTTCCATGAACCGTGCAAGAGAAGTGGGTGTACGAAAGGCCTTGGGCTCACAGCGCGGACAATTGATGAACCAGTTCCTGTCAGAATCGATGGTGCTGACGATCATATCAATCGCATTTGCCGCGGTGATGGCTTACTTGTTTCTTCCCACTTTCAATGAGTTGTCAGGAAAACAGTTGAGTCTGCCGCTTACAGACCCACAATTTTATGGTCTGCTACTGCTGGCTGCGGTAATAATCTCCGTAATGGCCGGGCTCTATCCGGCATTCTACCTTTCAGCATTCAAACCAGTATTGGTGTTGAAGACAAACTTCGCGCGCGGCATGAAAGGTGGTGGAATACGCAGTGTACTGGTAGTGTTTCAGTTTATTGTTTCCATTTTTCTGATCGTCGCGACCATCACCATCCAGCAGCAGTTGTCATACATTCAGAACAAGCGCCTGGGCTTTGACAAGGATCAGCTCATTTCTGTGCATGAATCGCGGTTGCTGGATAAAAATATTCAGTCCTTCAAAAATGAAGTGTTGCGCAATTCCATTTTCCAGAGTGCCACAATTTCCGGATATCTGCCGGTGTCCAATTCCTGGCGGTCGGGTGATACCTATTGGAAAGGGGAGGCCCGTCCATCCGATACGGATATTGAAAAGTTTGTGAACATGCAGGTCTGGGATGTGGATCTTGACTACTTCAAAACGATGAAAATGAAATTAAAGTCAGGAATGTTTTTTTCTCCGGAGTTTTTGTCCGATTCAACAGCCGTCATTTTGAATGAGACCGCAGTGAGCCGATTTTTTATTGAAGATGATCCATCCGGTGTCAAGGTAAGCCACTTCAATGGCAACCGGCCCGATGGTTCGCCT
>DAOMZK010000232.1:0-4676 GCA_035438035.1 Cyclobacteriaceae bacterium
TCAGTCTGAGCCGATCGCCGGCTGACGTCGCGTAACATCCGCGGAATAATTTTATACCGGTCAAAAGAAACCCGGTTAGCGGCCACCGTATCCTCCAGTCCGGCTCCTCCGGCGATGTAGGCATAAGCTTCCGGTGACATGGACTTCCGTGCCTGGTCCTCCAGTTTATGCCAATCTATCGGAACAGCCGACCGGATTCCGGCAAAGCCATTGAGATAAATTTCACGCTGTCGGTCCAGTGTAGTAAAATTTGAACCACTCATTGCACGAAGTTAGTCTACAAATCAAATGTGACAATACTCCGGAAGACATTCAAAAAAATAGCCATTACTTCAAATCCAATACGAATTTGCATTCCAATTCTTTACTGATACAACTGGTAATTCAAATAAGCTGAAGGGTTCCATATTTTTTATGACATAAATCATTCTACTGATTGACGCCAGACAGTCTACTCCTATTACCGGCGATCTATTTTAACAGGGTAATAATTTATATATGGAATCAAGATCCTGGATCAATACGGATGGCAACAGCGCGGTAGCCAATGTGGCCTACGGCTTTTCGGAGGTTGCCGCTATTTACCCGATTACACCCTCCTCTGATATGGGAGAGCGTGCAGATGCGTGGTCAGCGGAAGGCAGGAAAAATATATTTAATGAAAAGGTGGATGTGGTGCAAATGCAATCCGAGGCTGGTGCTGCCGGCGCTTTGCATGGTGCACTCGCTGCGGGGGCTATGTCCACCACATTCACTGCTTCACAGGGCCTGATGCTCATGGTGCCCAACATGTTCAAAATCGCCGGGGAAATGATTCCGGCTGTTATTCATGTTTCAGCCCGTTCCCTGGCTTGCCAGGCACTCTCTATTTTCGGAGACCACTCTGATGTAATGGCAACACGCGGTACAGGTTTTGCCATGCTTGCCTCATCCAACGTACAGGAGGCCCAGGATATGGCGGTTATAGCTCACCTGGCTACACTGGAATCCAAAATTCCGTTCCTGCATTTCTTCGATGGCTTCAGAACGTCACATTCTATACAGAAAATAATTCCCATCCGCTACGAGGACATGAAGGGAATGCTGGATATGAAATTTGTGGAAGAGTTTCGGGCGCAGGCGCTGAAGCCGGAGGCGCCGATTTGTAAAGTTGGGGCGCAAAATCCAGATGTCTACTTCCAGGGAAGGGAAACCGTGAATAAATATTATGAGGCCTGTCCGGCAATCGTTAAGAAATACATGAAAATGTTTGCCGAAAAGACCGGCCGGCAATACAAACTCTATGAATATATCGGTGCGCCAGACGCAGAAAAGATCATCGTAGCGATCGGCTCTTCAACCGAAACCATTGAAGAGACGATCAATTACTTATTAAAGAAGGGAGAAAAGGTTGGAATGCTCAAATTGAGGCTGTACAGGCCTTTTTCTGTCCCTGATTTCCTTAAAGAGATTCCAAAAACCGTCAAAAAAATTGCTGTCCTTGATCGCACAAAAGAGCCTGGATCCATTGGCGAGCCATTGTATCTGGATGTTGTAGCTGCTTTGTCAAACGAACGGCAAGGCATTCGCATCATCGGGGGACGGTACGGTTTGTCATCCAAAGAGTTTACACCTGCCATGGTAAAGGCTGTCTATGATCATCTCGAAAATAATGGCTGGCATAATTTTACGGTAGGCATCAACGATGATGTGACCCATAAATCGATTTCTGTTAAAGAAGAAATCGATACTGAGCAAAAAGGAATCGTTCGATGCAAGTTCTGGGGATACGGATCGGATGGGACCGTCAGTGCAAACAAGAATGCGATTAAAATCATCGGCGAAAGCACAGATCTTTTTGTGCAGGGTTATTTTCAATATGATTCCAATAAATCGGGAGGCTGGACCATTTCACACCTGCGTTTTGGTAAGGAGAAAATTCAGTCGGAGTATTTGCTGAACAAGGTTGATTTCGTCGCTCTGCATCGCTATCAATACATCGGGCAATATGATATCCTGGAGGGAATTTCCGATGGCGGAACTTTTTTGATCAATTCCAGTCAAAAACCTGAAAATATTTTCAGGCAGTTCACCCAATCAATGCAAAACACCATCCGGGAGAAAAAAATAAAAGTATTTGCCATTGATGCCTCAAAAATTGCCAAGGGTGTCGGATTGGGTGGCCGTATAAGTTCTGTCATGCAGACGGCATTCTTTAAAGTGTCTGGCGTCTTGCCGGAAGCGGACGCTATCGCATTGATCAAGAAATTTGTCCAAAAACAGTTTGCCAGAAAGGGGCCTGAAATAGTGGAAATGAACTGGAAAGCGATTGACGCAACGGTGGCTGCTGTCACTTCTATTCCCATACCCGAAGAGACAGACAAGTTTGCTGAAGTTGCCAAAATGGTTCCTGAAGGATCGGGCTGGTTTGCCGACAACATCATTGACCCCATTCTCAGATTGAAGGGAGATTTAATACCGGTTTCTCATATGCCCTTGAATGGTGCTATCCCAACAGGGACCAAGAGACTGGAATATCGCGGTGTGCCGGGGAATCCCGCCACCTGGATAGAGAAGTTGCCCTTTGTCAGTGAGCCCAATGTCGCAGAACCCTATCTGGAATACCCGCCGAGTTGTTCAGGCTGCGGAGAGGTTCCCTATATCCACATGGTTACCCAGATGTATGGCGACCGGATGATCATTGCCAATGCAACAGGCTGCACATCAATCTACGGAGGGACATTCCCACTCACTCCCTATACCAAAGATAAAAATGGCAGAGGACCTGCCTGGGCCAATTCATTGTTTGAGGACAATGCCGAGTTTGGAATGGGAATGCGTCTTGCGGTTGACGCCAACCGCAGGCAACTAAAGTCTAACGTACAGATATTGATCGCCTCATCGATACGTCAGGAATTGAAAGAAGCGCTTCAAAAATCCCTGACCCTTTTTGATGAAGTAAATAATGAGGCCAAGCATCATGCTGATCAGGTGAAATTGCTTTTGGCTGAAGAAAAAAAGATTTCCAAAGGAGATCCTGTCCTGAATAAAATCATTGAGCTGCAGGATTATTTTGTTGACAAGAGCATCTGGATACTCGGTGGTGACGGATGGGCGTATGATATTGGATTTGGCGGTCTTGATCATGTAATGGCTTCCAATCGCAACGTCAATATCCTGGTCGTTGATACTGAAGTCTATTCCAACACCGGCGGGCAAGCTTCCAAGTCCACACCCCGCGGCGCTGTGGCCAAATTTGCTTCAGACGGGAAAAAACTCGCCAAGAAAAATCTTGGCCTGATGATGTCTTCCTATGGCAACGCTTATGTGGCCTCTGTCAACATGGGCATGGATCGTGAAAAAACCGCCCTGGCTTTTGTTGAGGCGGAGAAGCACAAAGGTCCATCCATCATTATTGCCTACTCACCCTGCATCGCGCACGGGTATGAGATGAAGCTCACGAAAAAACAATCAGAAAAAGCTGCAAAATGCGGCTACTGGCCCATGTATAGGTTCAATCCTGATTTGCGAAATGAATCCCAGAATCCATTCACATGGGATGGCGTCGATATCGATACGAAATTCGAAGACTACCTCGAAGAAGAAATTCGCTACAAAACCTTAAATCTCACCGACCCGGAAGAAGCGATACGGCTTACAGCGCTGGCCGTAAAAGATAATGCGCAACGATTCAACGACATCAAACATCTGTCTGAAACATTAAAGTAAATATTATGAACATCAGTCTGTCAACTTACTACGGTGGTCTAACCCTTAAGAACCCCATCGTGATCGGGTCCAGTAACATTGTTACCGATGTTGAGAACCTGGAGAAGTTAGAAGAAGCCGGAGCCGGAGCCATTGTGTATAAATCGTTATTTGAAGAGCAAATAGAGATCGAATCTCTTCAGATGGATCAGATGAATGAATCCTACAGCAACTGGGATGCCGAGCATACCACTTTTTTCCCCTCCGCTCAACATGCTGGCCCCACCGAACAACGGTTAACACAAATTTTTTCAAGTTTTGGAGCCTGCATCACACTATCGTATCCGAATTTTTTTACTAATGCAGGTACAACTTCGTTTTTGTATTTCTCCTGTAATCTCGGAGTATATTTATCTGTACTCATTATTTAATTACCTCCCCGGATTTTTTTGCAATACGAACTAATTTACCTTCTTCCCTTGTACGTTTTATTTTACTTGGGCCACCGGTTTTGCTATCCCATAACATAACATTGCTGATATGCACAGGAGCTTCAATTTTAACGATACCGCCCTTGGTATTCCTTGCAGAGGGCTTGGTATGTTTGGTAATAATGTTAACGCCTTCAACAACCACACGGCCTTTATCAACTATAACACTAAGCACCTTACGCGGCTTTTTCAAATCTTTATCATCTCCGGCAATTACAACAACTGAATCGCCTTTTTTGATATTGTATTTGGGTTTAAATCTGTTGCTCATTACTTTATTTTTTATGAAGTCAACTTTTGTTCTTTATTCAACTTCGTTGTGTCACTCACTTCAACTTCCGGAACTTTATTCAGCAAAAAAAATTCTAAAGTACTTCAGGCGCCAATGAAATAATTTTCATATTTCCTTTGTCCCTCAATTCTCTTGCTACTGGTCCGAATATCCGTGTACCACGTGGCTCATCAGAATTATTCAGCAATACCACAGCATTGTCATCA
>DAOMZK010000233.1:0-4650 GCA_035438035.1 Cyclobacteriaceae bacterium
CAAAAGTGCTGTATAGGTTGACCCAAAAAGGAATCGACTTACTTCCTGTAATGATTGAGATCAATTTATGGGCGGAGAAATATTTCACTATACCGGACGAAAGAAAGGCCATGCTGAAAGAAGTGAAAAAAGACAAGACAGGATTTATAAAAGCAATGACTAAAGAATTGGAGCGACAGGACGATTAGATGGTCAACGGGCCTAAGCAATCGTATACACTTTGCCTGGCCACGCCTAATTGAAATTATCGTAAGCTTTTGACTTCAAAAAAAACGAACATTCCAGTAGACCTGTCATCTGTTCATCCGTGCAGACATTTTCCCGGTTCTGAAACCAAATTAGAATATTTTGAATATTTTAAGGCTCTCAAATCACACAACTCCAGATTTCATGCGCATAAAAACAGCAACCATCCTCATCATCTTGCAGGCCACCCTCTTTTCAGTTGATGCCCAGGATTTCTATCAGATACAAAACCGTTGGACAAATGAATTCATTCATGTGGAGCAGCCCAGGCCCTCCGCAAGCGCTATCCAACCGGGATGGTGGAGCGCGCAATGGATTTTAGAGCCGGTGTCAAGCACAGGATATTATCAGATCAAGAACAGGTGGAAAAACGAATATCTCCACATTCAGAACGGACCGCTTGAATGCGGTGCCATTCAACCTGGTTGGTGGAGTGCACAATGGGCACTGGAGCCTGTGGCCGGTACTTCATTTGTAAGGATACGCAGTCGCTGGAAACCGGAAGTAGCCCTTCACAATCAGCAGCGGGTTTTAGAAGCCGGAACAATTGACCTGAGTTGGTGGAGTGCGCAATGGCAAACCATAAATGTGTCCGGTGGATCCGTTTCATCCCAGTCCACAATTGCCGTTCCTGCCGTGGCGTCAGCCAATGTTGTGGCCGAAAGGAACGGAGACAATCCGTCAGCGTTTAGTCCCGAACACAATGGCCATATCGAACAGGTCTCGGTTCGTTACACCGATCAGATTAACATTTCGTCGAACAAACCGGTTAATGTGGGCAACAAAATCTATTTTTTCCCCCAGCAGGTAAACGCCAATACCGATGGGATTAATTTTGATCCTAAAAATCCACCCATTGGTGGTCAGACCTTTACCATTATTGAAGTCACGCCACAACTGAAACTGGATCGCCCCATGCCCATGATGCGAAACCGAAATAACGATTCATTCGGACTGGTTGTGGAAGTGTTCTAGTACTGGCCGTCAGTGTATTAGTCAAAATACAGCTCCCGAAAATCTCAGCGATTTACGCAGATCCGCAATTCAATCCGCGTTGCCGATAGCTCCCGGAACAATCGGAACGGCTGCAGGAACTGAATTTCTATTGGCTGCAGGTCTGCCCTTTCGGGGTGACCAACAGTAAGAAAGATGATGATGGTGGAGACTCGTCGTTGGTGTCCGAATGACGCACTGAGATTGATTAACCTTCCGTCAAGACAATCAAGCTATTATTTCTTTTATCACAAAAATCCTGTTGGCCCGACTAAAAATAATCCTTATACTTATGGGTCTAAACCTCTACGCTCTCTTTTCACTATGCCCATACTTACTGGTTATGAATATGACATCTTTGTGAGCTACCGCCACAACGACAATAAATACGATGGATGGGTAAGTGAGTTTGTAGAGAAACTGAAACAGGAACTGGATGCCACTTTAAAGGACAAACTCTCAGTTTATTTTGATAAAAATCCCCAGGAGGGCCTGCTGGAAACTCACCAGGTCCATGAGTCGCTGAAGGGAAAAATAAAAGCGCTCATTTTCATACCGATTGTTTCGCAAACCTACTGCGACACCAATTCGTTTGCCTGGAAGGAAGAGTTTTTAGAATTCCTCAATGAATCCGATCGTGACAACATTGGAAAGACGGTGCGCACGACATCAGGTAACGTGGTAAGCCGGGTACTTCCAATCAAAATTCATGATATCGAATTGGATGACATCCGCATGCTGGAACGGGAACTCGGCGGCGTTTTAAGAAGTATTGATTTCATCTATCAGGAGGCTGGCGTGAACCGCCCATTAAGGTCCAAGGATGATGACCTCCCTGGCGCACAGCGGGGATTGTTGTTCCGTAACCAAATCAATAAAGTGGCCAACTCCATCAAGGAATTGATTTCCGGAGTCAAGCTAATTACCAAAGGAACACCTGTAGCCGGCCCTGCTCATTCACTCACCCTCCAAAAGGCTCCCATTGCCGGATCAGTCTCCACTTCACTGCCTGCGGGCATAAAGGTCCATGTAATTGACCGCACCAAACCTTCGATTTATCTGGCGTGGACTTCCAGCGAACTGAAAGCACAGCGTGAAGAAATGGCATTGATCCTGCAAAAGGCCGGTTTCAACGTTCTGCCCCAGACTGATTGCCCCGCGGATGATGAGGAATTCAAGCGGAAAGTTTCTGAAGAACTCAGCAAGTGCTCCTGCTCACTGCATATTCTGGGCAATGAGTTTGGAAGAAGATTTGAACAGGAAAATGAATTGTCTTTTCCTCAATACCAACTGGAAGAAGTGAGAAAACTGATTGCTCCTTCATCATCCGATTTTCAATGCTTTATCTGGGATGTAACCCATTCCAATAAGCCCTTGAATGCTGCTCAACAGGAATTCGTCAGGTCAATCCGCAACAACATTATTCGAAACATGATGTTCAGCAACAGCCCCGGGCCGATGCAACTCGTGGATGATATCCGGGTGGTGATGATGAAAGAGGAGGCCGCTTTATTCGATTCGAAAGACACGGACATCTTTTTCATCTTCAACCAACAGGATGAAGGCGATGCCGGAAAAATTACGGATCTGATCAGTGAGCACTATCCTATTGAAGTGCTGAACATCCTGCCAGATGGGGAAGAGTCTTATCGCGAGAAGTCAGCCCAGCAGATTTCTAAAAGCAAACTGGCTGTCGTGTATTTCCGATATGCGGCCGACTGGGCGATTCCTTTTGTCAAACAAATATGGAAAGAGATAGGCGGTGCTTCATCACCCACCCAAATCATGCTGGTAGGCGAAAACGATCCTGCCAGTAATGCTTCACGCGTTTTTAAGGCGCCTAAGGTTGTTTCAACGATTGTTCCTAAAGCAGAAGTTCCTGAAGAAGTGAAACGTGTCTATGTAAAAGTTGTTAAACTCTAGCGGAAGGCCATGCTTCAGGAAACGATTATCTGTCCCTATACCGGTCTGCGCCCGTTCACAGAAGAAGAATCCCTGTATTTCAAGGGGCGCGACGAACATGTCGATCAGGCCACCCAGCAACTTGCCCGGAATAAATTTATCATGCTCACCGGCGCCTCGGGCGATGGGAAATCTTCGCTCGTGTATGCGGGAATCATTCCCAATGCAAAAGCGGGATTTCTTAAATCACAATTCACGAACTGGACCATCGCTGACTTTCGCCCTGAACGCGACCCTTTTGGAAACTTGTGCCATGCTTTGTCGAAGCAATTGAACATCCCCAATGAAAATACGGTCCGCACCGAACTTAGTCATGGTTTCTCCGCCCTGGTCGATGTATACAAATCCTCATCGTTTTATACTGACACGAAAGACGATGAGTGGAATTCATTGGATACAGAACAAAAAAATCTGCGCAAACGCCAGGCGTCAAACCTGATCATCATTGCCGATCAGTTTGAAGAGTTTTTCACCAACCCTGAAAATTTTCATAAGGGAGTCCCCTCACAGGACGCAAGCCTGGTAACCAACCTTTTACTGGAGACGGCCCGCATTGCCCTGGAGGAAAACCTGCCCATCTATGTGATCATCACGATGCGTTCTGATTTTATCGGACAATGCGCATCCTTTCGCGGACTACCTGAAGCCATCGGGTTTTCGCAATTTTTTGTTCCGCGGCTCAATCGCTCCCAACTTCAGGAGGTAATCGAAGAACCTGCCACACTCAGTGGCTGCAAAATTTCACGACGGCTTACCGAACGGCTCATCCATGACATGGTGGAAGGGACCGACCAGCTTCCCATTCTGCAACATGCGCTGAACCAGATCTGGAAAATGGCCGATGAGGGCCAGGCCGAAATGGACTTGTTCCACTACGCCATGGTAGGCGGAATGAAAGGCGAAGATCTGCCTGAGGTAGACCGCAACCGGTTTCAGCTATGGTTTAACGCACTTCCTGAAAAGATCAGGGAATGTTATTCACAACCTGATCTCCAAAATGTACTGAATACCCATGCCAATAAATTGTACAATTCGTTTGGCGATTTGCAACACGAAGCCCAGGTAATTATTGAAACAGCATTCAAGTGCCTGACAAAAATTGACAATAGTCGGCCGGTGCGCAACCGCATGACCCTGGGTGAAATAACCGCCATTATTAATCAACCTCACCTTGATTTTCTCAAAGTTGGAAAGGTGCTTACTGTATTCCGGGATCCGGGCAATACATTACTCCGTCCGTTTACAGAAGAGCTGCCCAGGCTTGATGAAAATACCGTGTTGGACATTACTCATGAGAGTCTGATCCGCAACTGGGAAAACCTCGCGCAATGGGCGAAGGAAGAATTCAACAGCTACACCATTTACCTTGATTTTAATCAACAGTTGAGCCGTTGGATAGAAAGTAAAAAATCAAATTCGTTTCTGCTGTACATCGGACCGCTGACTTAC
>DAOMZK010000234.1:0-4640 GCA_035438035.1 Cyclobacteriaceae bacterium
AGAAAGCTTGCTTTGAAGCTGGGAAATCTCCCTGGAGGCGGGTCCTGGTCCGGAATTTTCAGATTTTCCGTTATTTCCTTTTCCCAGTGAGCGGGCCACTTTCTCAATCTGGCGTACCGATAAATCTTCCTTGACTGTCTTTTTAAAAATCATCAATTGTACATCGGGGTTCTCAACATTGATGATAGCCCGCGCATGCCCCATGGAAAGTTTGTTGTCGCGGAGAGCAATTTGAATATCGGGAGGAAGTTTAAGCAATCGGAGGTAGTTGGTTACCGTCGATCGGTTTTTTCCTACGCGGTCTCCCAGTTCATCCTGTTTGATATTACATTCCGTCAGCAGTCGTTGATAGCTCAGTGCAATTTCAATTGGATTAAGATTTTCCCTCTGAATATTTTCAATGAGGGACATCTCCAGCATTTGCTGATCATCGGCGGACCGGATATAGGCGGGGATGGTTTTGAGCCCGCTAAGCCGGGCTGCCTGGAAGCGGCGCTCGCCTGAAATCAACTGATACTGATTGCGGGAAAGTTTCCGTACCGTAATGGGCTGAATGATGCCATGAACCTTGATTGAATCAGCCAGTTCGCCCAGGGCTTCTTTGTCAAAATACTGGCGGGGTTGAAATGGGTTAACCTCAATCTCCTGGATAGAAATCTCATTCATTGCGCCGGATGACGCAACAGGTGCTTCTTCGAGTCTCTCCGTCTCCGGTGTATCGCTGAGCAGGGCGCTGAGGCCACGACCAAGTCCTTTCTTCTTCATTACTTATTTACTCAATCCGTTTTTATCCAGTATTTCGTGTGCCAGGTTAAGATATGCAATGGCACCTTTGCTTTCTGCATCATGTACAATCACAGGAAATCCAAAACTCGGTGATTCACTTAACTTGACGTTTCTTGGAATAATGGTCTCGAAAGAAATATTTTTAAAGTGCGTGCGCACTTCTTCCACAACCTGGTTGCCAAGGGATGTCCTGGAATCATAAAGGGTCAGTAAAATGCCTTCAATTTCAAGTTGAGGATTCAGTCTGGTCTGTATTATTTTTATCGTGTTCAGCAGTTTACCAAGTCCTTCCAGTGCAAAGTATTCACATTGAACCGGGATGATCAATGAATCGGCAGCGGTAAGAGAATTAATGGTGATTAAACCCAGCGATGGAGAGCAGTCGATAATGATATAGTCGTACTCATCCTTAATCTTCTTCAGCGCTTCCCGCATCCGCTCTTCACGATGTTCTATATTTACCATCTCCACTTCTGCACCTACAAGGTCGATGTGGGAGGGGAGTATTTTCAGATATTTCAATTCATTTTGAACGATCGCATCATGGATATTGGCACCATCCACCATGCATTCGTAAATGCTCAGCTTGACGGTTTTCGGATCTATTCCCAAACCTGAAGATGAATTGGCCTGGGGGTCAGCATCCAGTAAAAGTGTTTTTTGTTCAAGCACGGCCAGACTGGCCGCCAGATTGATCGCTGTCGTTGTTTTACCTACTCCTCCTTTTTGATTCGCTATCGCGATTATTTTACCCATCCTGATGATTATGTTTCGAATGTGAATTGATTCGTCAATTCCGTATTCCAATTTTCAAATTAACGAATTAACTCATTAACGAATTAACTTTTCTTCTTTCTTGCCTCTTCGCTGGCTTTCATGGCTTCCTCCAGCTTGCTCATAAACTTGGATTTCTTGGTGGTGCCGGTGGCGATCTTCTTTTTGTGGTCGTCCATGACCGCTTTGATTTTGTCTTCATCCACGAATCGTTTGATAATTGCCTGCTGGGCAAACGTAACGAGATTGCTCACAAAGTAATAGAAGCTTAAACCCGCTGAGAATGAGTTCAATACGAACAAAAAGATCAAAGGCATGATATAGGACATCGATTTCATCGGGCCTGTTACTGAAGAGATTTGATTGTTCTGCCAGGTATAAATAAGCGTCGAAGCAGTCATCAGCAAAACAAACAAACTCACGTGATCACCATAACCGAATGGAATGGAGAAGGGCAATGTGGCGATGGAATCATAGGTAGATAAATCCTCTGCCCACAGAAAAGGTTGTTGACGCAGTTCCACTGAAACCGGGAAGAAGTAAAACATCGCAAAGAGGATCGGCATCTGAAGCAAAAGTGGAATGCATCCGCTGAACGGATTTACTCCCGCCTGTTGATATAACTTCATTTGTTCCTGCTGGGCTTGTGTGGCATTATCCGCATACTTCTCCTTGATCAAATCCAGTTCGGGTTTGAGCAATCTCATTTTCGCCATACCCAGGTAGGAAGTGTAAGACAAGGGCGTCAGTACCAGTTTAATGATGATCACCAGGATCATGATGATTACACCATAATTGCTGATAAAGCTTTCCAGGAAATGGAAAATGGGAATGATTACAAATTTGTTTACCCAAATCACCGGAGGCCAGCCGAGATACAGGTTACGCGAAAAGTCATCCGACATCGCCGAAAGAATTTTGTAGTCATTGGGGCCAAAGAAATATTCAAACCTTGCCGTGTTGGAAACGATGTCAGCTTTGGGAATGAATAATTTTACCCGGGCTGATTTGACAACTGAAGTATCGGCAGTATTGACCGATGTGCTGACTTCTCCGCCACTGAATGATTTTTTAGCGATGATAGCACTGGTGAAAAACTGATTTTTTATACCAATCCATTTCACGGGAGCAGCGAGGGCTTCGGTTTCAATATCCGTGGAGGATTCCGATAAGCCATCGAAATCACCATTGGCAGAGTAGTAATTGATGGTGGTTTTTCCGCGGCTGTTGAGAATATCCCTTTCCTGCGCCTGGATATTGTCATTCCAAAGTAAAGTAAGGTGATCGCCATTCAAGGTTTGGATCATTCCAGAAGTTTCAATTTTGTACCCGATAAGATAACCGTTGGACGGGATGGAATACGTTTGTTTTATCGATTTGCCTTCAGTAAGGATAGAGGTGAAGGTCACGAAAGTACTGTCTTCATTTTGTCCTGTTTGCTGGCTCAATCCTGAAGTTTGCCGAGTCTCTCCATTATAATAGAGTGAATACAAATCCAGGTCCTTGCCTTCATAGATTGAATTGAGTTTGAATGAACTCAAATTACCGGAAACCAGGTAAAGGGGTTTTTTGTAATAGGTTTTGAATTTTTTCAGTTCTACCTGTTTGATTTTACCTCCGCGATTCGTGAAGGTGATGATCAGGTCGGCTGTTTCAATTTGAGTTGTCTTTTCTTCACCTGTCGGCAAGTCAGCCAGTGGTCCGGTCGGTTTTTCTTTTACGGTATCAATAGACTGGATGAGTGCCTGTGACAGTGAATCCGGAGTTTCAGTTGTGGTGATGGTAGCTGGCGTTTCCTTCGGCGGCTCCGGCGCGAAGAAATTGAAATACACCAATAATAAAACAGCGATTAATGTTAGCCCTATGGCGGAATTACGGTCCATAAATAGATTTTGCTAGCAGATTGACAGTATCAGGAATTCAGTTTTTTGAATTGGATGGCGGCTTCAATAAATTTTACGAAGAGCGGGTGGGGGTTAAGGACAGTGCTTTTTAATTCAGGATGGAACTGGACACCGACAAACCAGGGGTGGTCTTTCAGTTCAACAACCTCCACCAAACCTGAATCGGGGTTGATGCCAACCGCTTTTAACCCCGCTTCTTCTATCTGATCAAGGTATTTGTTATTGAACTCATAGCGATGCCGGTGACGTTCCTGTATCAGCGTCTCTCCATAAATTGATGCTGCTTTAGTTCCTTTCTTCAGTTTGCAGTCATAAGAACCCAGGCGCATGGTTCCACCCTTGTTGCTTATTTTTTTCTGATCCTCCATCATGTCGATGACGGGGTGTTTCGTATTCGGATTGAGTTCGGTGGAGCTGGCATCCAATCCCAGCACATTCCTGGTAAATTCCACCACAGCGCATTGCATACCCAGGCAGATTCCAAGGAAGGGTATTTTATTCTCTCGCACATATCGGATGGCTTCAATCTTGCCTTCCAGGCCACGTTCGCCGAAGCCGGGAGCCACGAGTACAGCATGAAGTCCACCCAGCACATCCTTTACGCTTTCCTTGGTGATTTCTTCCGATGATATCCACTTGAGGTCGACTTTGCAGTCGTTTTGAGCGCCACCGTGGATAAACGACTCAGCGATGGATTTGTAAGCATCGGGCAAGGAGACATATTTTCCAACCAGGCCTATTCTTACTTCATCGGTGGGATTTTTCAGTTTGCCGAGGAATGACTTCCATTGTTCGAGGTCGGGTTCATTTTTGGAGTGAACTTTCAATTTGGCCAGCACGCGTTCATCCAGTTTTTCTTTCCTCATCAGAAGCGGCACATCATAAATTGTGTCGGCATCGATGGCTTCGATGACAGAATTGAGTTGAACGTTGCAAAACAACCCCACTTTCTTCCTGATCTCCATGGGCAGGGGTAGTTCTGTGCGGCAGACGAGAATATCCGGCTGAACACCTTCTTCCAAAAGTTTCTTGACGGAGTGTTGCGTCGGTTTTGTTTTTAGTTCCTGAGCGGCCTTGAGGTAGGGGATAAGCGTGAGGTGGATCACGAGGGAATGATTGGATCCCAGGTCCCATCGCACCTGGCGGACGGCTTCAATGAAAGGCAAAGATTCAATG
>DAOMZK010000235.1:0-4634 GCA_035438035.1 Cyclobacteriaceae bacterium
CGTAGTGAAGAAAGGCAGTAACATCGTCATACTCCCCGTACATACAATTTTCTACATTGAGGCCTTTGATGATTATGTGAAGATCCACACCAAAGATGGTTTTTATCTCAAGAAAAAGACCATGGCTCATTATGAGAAAGCGTTGGATCCCAAACAGTTTGTGCGTGTACATCGCTCCTATCTTTTGAATATCCAGGAACTCACCCGCATTGAGCCCCTTGAAAAGGATAATCATGTTGCCCTGTTGAAAAGTGGTGGAAAAGTACCGTTGAGTCAGAGTGGGTACACAAAGTTGAGGGAAGTACTGGGAATTTAATTTTTTTTAGCTTTTCATCATTTCAACAAAAATCAAGGTCAATCCCAATACCAGGAGTCCACAGTTGTAGACAATAAATTTTAGGCGTGAAATATTGAATCCTTTTGCATGGAGATTCCCAAGTGCAGTTATGATGTTGATCAACGCAACCGTTAAAAGCGCAATCCCGACAAAAATCATCCGGATGTTTTAAGCCATAGCCTCTTTCAAAAACTCCACCAAAGGCTTCATCGCCTTTGCTGCTTCTACCAGTTGTTTTAAATATTTTTTGTCTTTGGCTTGCACATCCGTAAAACTGTGCGAGACTATAAAGGTTTTATGTTTCAGCCAATCGAGCCTCGGATGATCCTTGGGATAACCCTTGGGGACGGTTTTGAGTTTGTCAAATTCTGAAAAATCCTTAAACCACTTCTTAAATTTCCTGTCCTTCATGATTTTCTCCAGCCTTTCGCCGTTGTAATCAATTTCCTGACGGACTTTCGAAAGGTTCACGGGGTTGGGCATGTAAATGCCGCCGGCTATAAAACAACGTCCCGGCTCCACATGAATATAATAGCCCGGTTCTTCGATCAATTTTCCATTGGGGGAAAATCCCGCACCCATGTTGGTTTTATAAGGACTCTTGTCCTTACTGAAGCGAACATCCCGGTAAATCCGGAATGGAAGTTTTTTGGGATTCAGGCCCGCCAGTTCAGGATTGAATTTGATCAGCACTGCAAGAAAAGCTGTCACCAGTTTTTCAAAATTGTCTTTAGCCGTCAGGTAAGCGTCCTTATTCTTTTCAAACCAGGCACGGTCATTGTGTTTCGACAATTTTTTCAGGAAGTCGAGTATTTGTGCAATATCCATACCCTGATTTAACTAAATAAATTCAACAATTTTTTCCAGCGCCATCCCCCTGGAGGCCTTAATTAATACTATCGCTCCTGAAATGGGGTGTGCTTTTAATTCGGCTATCAGTGCGTCTCTTGTTTCAAAATGCATTGCTGATGGAAAGTTTTTAAGTGCCGATTTCATATAGGGTCCGCAAAGCCAGGCCTCTGTGATTTTTTTGTCTTTCAGCAGCGTTCCGATCCTCACATGTTCCGCTTCCGTTTCACCCTCCAGTTCATACATGTCGCCGAGTATGGCCACTTTACGACTTCCCTTCATTCCGGAAAGATTGTTCAGTGCGGCTTCCATTGAACTGGGGTTGGCGTTGTAGGCATCAAGAATGATGGTGTTGGTGCCCTTTTGCTTCACTTCTGAACGCATGCTTCCTGGAACATACGCTGCGATTGCCGCATTGGCATCCTGTGCTGCAACACCAAAATATTTTCCAATGCACAAGGCCACCGATATGTTTTCAAAATTATAAGACCCGATAAGCTGAGAGGTGATGATCTCACCATTTTCTGCTTGCAACACAATGTAAGGATCAGCTCCCTTAAACTCACAGTGATAGTAATTTCCTTTTGCCGGATAAAAGAAAGGATCCTTGAATCTTTTGGCCATGTTGGCCAGAATAGGATTTTGGGAATTAATAAAAACCGTCCCGTCATTTGTAATCAGGTGCTGATACAATTCCGATTTACCCCTGATGATGTTGTCAAATCCTCCGAATGTGCCGATATGTGCCTTGCCAATGTTGGTGATAAATCCATGCGTGGGATTGGCTATTGAACAAAGTGCCGCTATCTCCCCTACATGATTGGCCCCCATTTCAATCACCGCTATTTCATGAGTTGCGTCCACAGATAAGAGGGTCAGCGGAACACCGATATGATTATTGAGATTGCCCCTGGTGGCTAACGTCCTGAATTTTTTACTGAGGACATCACGTACCAGCTCCTTGCTGGTAGTTTTTCCATTGGACCCGGTAAGCGCAAGAAAGGGAATCGATAGCTTGCTCCTGTGAAAACGGGCAAGATCCTGAAGGGCTTGCAAGCTGTCGTCCACCAGTATGCATCGATCATTCAGTTTGTACCGCACATCATCAATCACTGCATGGCTGGCCCCTTTCGACAAAGCCTCCGCAGCAAATTCATTGGCGTTGAAGGAAGGACCTTTGAGTGCAAAGAATACCGAACCGGAGGTGATCTGCCGGGTATCCGTAGATACTTTACCTGATTCTAAATACTTTTGATACAAATCGGCGATTTCCATGATGAATTTCCGATGGGAAAGATAACAGCCAAAAAATATCCAGCGTTATAGGGGTGAAGATTTATGAGGAGAATCCTGTTTTTTTTGCTGTTCCCTCTCCCCCTGGCAGCCCAGTTTACTTATACCATCGACCAGTCGGTTCCGGTTGTGGTGGAGGGCAAGACCTTGACTAACCCCTGGGCAGGCGGACTTAATTCGGCACAAATGAACACCCTGGACCTCAATGCCGATGGCAAAGATGATCTCGTAATTTTCGACAATACGACGGCAAAAATAAATACGTATGTAGTTGTCAATAATACTTACGTCTACGCGCCTGAATACGAAATTTATTTCCCCACAGAGATCAGCACCTTCGTTGTGCTGCGCGATTATGACTGCGACGGGAAAAAAGATCTCTTCACTTTCGGACAAATCGGAATCCTGGTTTTTAAAAATATTACCCCTCCCGGTGGGCATTTAAGCTGGAAGAAATTAAAATTCTTCAATTCGGGTACGGGTCTCTACAGTGACGTGTTGCTTACCCTCGGTGTTTCCGGTAAAATCAACCTGTTGCCTGGCGTCAATGATCTGCCCAATTTCACGGACATGGATGGTGACGGGGACCTCGATGTGTTAAACATGCGGTTCGTGAGTCCCAGCTCAGCTGAGTATCACAAAAATTTTAGCATGGAACGATATGGTCGTTGTGATTCATTGGAACTCGAAAGGCAAACCGACACCTGGGGCAATTTTGAAGAGTGCAGTTGCGGTAAAATTGCTTTTGGTAGTCAGACTTGTGCAGACATCGGGGGAAGAGTTGCTCACACCGGTGGAAAGTCACTTCTCACTTTTGATGCGGACAATGATGGTGACAAAGACCTGGTGTATGCCGAGGAATCGTGCACCAATCTTTACTTCATGGAAAACAAGGGAAACGCAGCCATTGCCAACATGACTTCGTTCTCCATCTTTCCGCCAGGCACTCCGGTGAATATTCTTTATCCTGCCTCATTTTTAGCGGACTGGGATTTTGATGGCAAACCCGATTTGATTGCCTCTTCTAATCTATATGCCAGGAATGCGCTCACTAATAATTTCAGGCAATCAGTCTGGTTCTATAAAAATACGGGCACCAGCCAGGTTCCCGTGTTTACCTTTTCAAAGAATAATTTCCTGCAGGAAAATATGATCGAAGTAGGGGATTTTTCTGCGCCAGCCTTCACCGATATGGATCAGGATGGCGACGAAGACATGATCATTGGCCGATACACCGCAGAAGCCGGACTGGGCACATTTTACTATTTTGAAAATACAGGAACAACGCTGGCACCGTCTTTCCAGTTTGTTACTGACGATATCTTCAACTTTTCCCTGCTGCCCTACTATAACCTCAAGCCCCAGTTTATCGACTTCGACAACAACGGTGGCATGGATCTGATTTTCACCGCAACTAATAGTCTGAACGGGAAAACCAGCCTGTACTATATGCTGAGCAAAAGTTCAACAGCTCCCTCTTTTGCCGGACAGCCCATCCAACTGGTGAGTAGTATTCTGCTCGACGCATCGGAGAATGCAACGATGATTGACATTGACCAGGATGGAAAAAAAGATTTGTTGATCGGGCGGTATAACGGCGCACTGGAATATTGGCGGAATAGCGGAGGCGGATCCTTTTTTCTTTCCAACAACAAATACCTCGGGCTGGGAACCAGCCTTTCGCGGCAAAGCGTCACCGCCGTTGCCGGTGATCTGGATGCCGACGGACGTGAGGACCTTGTGGTGGGGGATCAGCGTGGAATTATTTCAGTGTATAATGATTTTCGCCAGGCTGGCGCCAATGCACTGCCGCTCTCTAATCTGATATACGATTCTTTTACAAAGACATACACATCAAAAAATCTTGGCGGACGACTCCGGCCGGTGATTGTCAATCTTTTCGGCACCGACAAGCCGGGCATTATCACTGGTAATACGCAGGGCGGATTGTATCTGCTAAAAAACGACAATGGCCAGGTCTTGTCCGAAAAGCCAAATGTTCTGATATTAACCATCGTAGCGGGCGACAAAATGGAAAAAGTTGAACTGGCCTAGGCCAACAAACCCCATAATATGCAATACAGCATTTCAGGCGCCATAGAAATTTTGCAACGCACCCCCGCCACTTTGTCGGCGCTATTGGGCGGCGTTTCGG
>DAOMZK010000236.1:0-4626 GCA_035438035.1 Cyclobacteriaceae bacterium
GGCCATTTATATGGCTTCATGTCACTCACGATTAGGAATGTGATCACAATGCCGAACGCGGCAAGCAGTACAGTGAACTCAAATGTCACGGGAATAAAAGGCGGGATGGAATAAAAATTCTTACCGCCGATGATCATGGGCCAGTCGTAACCCAGCATCCAGATTTGAGTGAACAAAGCGAGGCTGGTACCAGTCATTCCAAAAAGGAACGCCGCAATGGGAAGTCTTGAACGGCGATAACCAAGTACTTCATCCAGGCCATGCACCGGAAAAGGTGAATAGACTTCTTTGATCTTCACTCCCTTGTCGCGGATACCTTCCACAGCGTGAAGAAGTACATCCTCGTCATCAAAAATTCCTACTAAAAAATCTTCTTTATGATCCATGATGAACTGTTTCTTTTAATGTTTCGCTTTTTTCTCAGATGTCGCCTTGATGATGCTCTTCACCTCCGCCATGTTGATGACCGGGAAGTACTTCGCAAACAAAAGGAAGGCGGTAAAGAAAATTCCGAAAGTGAATAAATACTGACCGATGTCATACATCGTAGGATGGAACATCGTCCAGCTTGAAGGAACGTAGTCACGGTGCAACGAGGTGACAATAATCACAAAGCGCTCAAACCACATTCCAATGTTTACAATGATGGAGAGAATGAACGTAGCCATCAGGTTTGTCCTCAATCTCTTGAACCAGAACAATTGGGGTGAAATCACATTACAAGTCATCATTGACCAATATGCCCACCAGTATGGACCGGTAGCACGGTTGATGAATGCATATTGCTCCGCAGGAACCTGTCCATACCAGGCGATGAAGAACTCAGTGATGTAGGCTATACCTACAATGGATCCCGTGATGATGATAATTATATTCATCAACTCAACGTGGTAGATCGTGATGTAATCTTCTAGTTTGAAAACCTTCCTCGTCACAAGCAACAGGGTAAGCACCATGGCAAACCCGGAGAAAATCGCGCCCGCAACAAAATAAGGAGGGAAAATGGTAGTGTGCCATCCCGGAATGACCGAAGTGGCAAAGTCCATGGAAACGATCGTATGAACTGAAAGAACGAGTGGTGTTGACAATCCCGCAAGGATCAAGGCAACGGACTCATAACGCATCCATGTTTTTGCAGCGCCGTCCCAGCCAAAGCTAAGGGCATTGTACACAGAGGCTCGGGTTTTTTCACCCATCTTGACAGCCCGGTCGCGAATAACAGCGAAGTCAGGAATCAAGCCCATGTACCAGAACAACAGTGATACAGAGAAGTAAGTCGATATCGCAAACACATCCCACAACAGTGGTGAGTTGAAATTCACCCAAAGTGAACCAAACGCATTGGGCAATGGGAACACCCAGTAAAATCCTAACCAGAGACGGCCCATGTGAAAGGCCGGAAAGCTAAGCGCACAAATAACGGCGAAGATCGTCATGGCTTCTGCGGCGCGGTTGATGGACATTCTCCAACGCTGACGGAACAGCAAGAGGATGGCCGAAATCAGGGTTCCGGCGTGACCGATACCGACCCACCACACGAAGTTGGTGATATCCCAGGCCCAACCGACGGTCTTGTTAAGACCCCACATCCCGATTCCATTCCACAACATGATCCAGCAACAGTAAGCCCCCCAGGTCAACAACAACAGCGAGACACCGAAGGCCATCCACCACAACCGTGTTGGCTTGCCTTCCACCTGCCGACTGATATCATGCGATACATCGGCAACGGTTTTTCCGCCGGTTACTAATGATTCTCTTAAAACGGATGATGCTTGCATATTGCTTCGTTCCAGTTATCTAGTTTAAATTTCTTTAAGCGTGTTCCTTTTCTGCTTCCTTGTTTCTGATCTTGGTCAGGTAGAAAATATTTGGCTTCACACCAATATCTTCCAGCACACGGTAAGCACGCGGGTTGCCGATTTTTTTATCAACACCATTCGGCCTTTTCTCATCGCGTGTGATTTTTAACAGTTTTGAAATCTGGCTGTCTGCATTATTCATATCGCCAAATACAATCGCTCCTGAAGTACACGATGCCTGGCATGCGGTCACCACTTCTCCATCTTTTACCGGTCTCTTCTCACGTTTCGCGCTGAGTTTACCTGCCTGGATCCGTTGCACACAGAATGAACATTTCTCCATCACACCACGTGAACGAATAGTCACTTCAGGATTCAGTACCATACGACCGAGGTCGGTATTCATGGCCGGATTGGATTGATAGAACTGCTGATTGTCGTGGTACTTGAACCAGTTGAACCGGCGTACTTTATATGGACAGTTGTTGGCACAATAACGTGTACCGATACAACGATTATAGGTCATTTGGTTAAGACCCTCTGTGCTGTGTGTGGTGGCCGCAACCGGGCATACCGTTTCACACGGAGCATTGTTGCAATGCTGGCACAGCATCGGTTGAAATACTACTTCAGGATTTTCAGACGCTTTTTCAAGTGCGCCATAGTCGCCGTGTGCACCTTCGCTGCTATAGTATCGATCAATGCGCAGCCAATGCATCTCGCGGCGGCGAATGACTTCATCTTTCCCTACAAGGGATACGTTGTTCTCCACATTACAAGCCACGATGCAGGATCCACATCCGGTGCAACTGTTGAGGTCAATGGCCATGCCCCAGTGGTGATTGTTATACTCATGTCCTTTCCAGAGACTCAATGTACCCGGATCAACTTTTTCTTCCCACTTGGTAACTTTGGGATAGTCGCGGCCAGCCGCAGCATCCTTTTTGAATTCACTTAATACCGATTCCTGGATAACACTTTCGCGCCCCATGTAGGTTTGGTGCGTTTGTGTTTGTGCCAGTTGAAATGCTTCGTCCGTTTTGGTAAGCGTAACACCTGAGGTTACGGCATACTTCATTGCCACTCCGCTCAGTGATACAAATGGATATGCATTCACACCCAGATCCTTCGATACCTGGCCGACTTTCGTGCGGCCATAGCCCCGTGCAATACCGATCGTGCCAGGTGCTTGTCCGGGCTGAATGAGAACCGGAACTTTCACTGATATTCCACCCGCCGTCAATGTTCCAAACTGGGTATTACTTTCACCGTCATTGGTGAATCCCCATTCCTTTGCATCTTTTTGAGAAATTGTAACGGGATGATCCCACACCACTTTGGTAATCGGATCAGGAAGCTCCTGCAGTAAAGGATTGTTGGACTGACTTCCATTTCCAAGGCTGAAGCTTTCATAAACGATCAACTCCAGATCTGCGCTGTTGGCTTTATACTGGGCGCTGACTCCGGCGGCAGCAGCGTTTACGTCGCCTGTAAAGCTTAATGACTTGCCCGCTGCGGGCAGATCATAAACACCTTCGTACAAACATTTATCCCACCAGGATTGGAAGTTCATTCCAGCAGCATCCTTGCTGAAGAACCAGTTCTTCCAGTTGTCCTGTATGTAAGTAAAATAATCAACCTTGCTCTCACCTGCCCAAATCATCAAACTCTCCTGAGTCTGGCGGGATTTAAAAATCGGTGTGATGGCTGGTTGTGAAAGGCTGTATGAATTCTTTTTGGGTTCAAAATCATTCCAGGACTCCAGGTAATGATGATCGGGAGCCTTGTAACTACAGGCTGATCCTGTTTCATCTTCGGTGTATCCTGTTGAAATAGTAAGAGAAATATTTTTCAAAGCAGCACCCAGTTTTGCACCCAGGGGGTGGTTGTAAACCGGATTACAGTTATAGAAAATTACGCCGTCAACCTTGCCGCCTTCAGCGTCGGCCACGAAGGCAGCCATCACCTCATCATTTCCCTGGCGGAAGTTCACAGGTCGGTCGATATTAATTGTGGTTCCGTAATTACCCAGCATGTCGTTGATGCCATTGACAAGGGTTTGAACGTCTGTACTGCTGGAGCGGGATACTACCAGGGAATTTCCTTTGCTCGCCCAGAGGTCCTCTGCCGCCTTTTCCAGGTTGGCAACTTTTTCGATACCGGCACTAACTGCAGGTCTGCCTGCTTTGGCGGCGATGAGATTGTACAACTGAGCAATCACCAATCCTCCTTGTGAGGCCTTGATCATGGTACGATAGTCGGCATTCGCACCGGTTAGCGAAAGATTGGATTCAAATTGGTAGAGCCGTGACATTTCGCGGTGTTCCTCATCAATCTTCCGGTTGACAGCGAATTGTTTTGTGAATTCAATCGGCGAAAGCCAGTTGCCAAGGAAATCTGCACTGATGCTTACGATCACTTTGGCTTTGCTGAAATCATAAGAAGGAATGAAGCCGGTTCCAAAAGAGGCTTCATTGGCTTTCCACATTCCATAATATGACACCGGGTCATACTGTATATGCTGAGTGGTGGGGTACTTTGATTTGAATTTCTCGATGGTCGTTTTCGTACTGGGACTGAGAATGGTATTGCTCACGATCCGGATCTGACCACCTTTTCCAGCAATTTCTCCCAGCTTGGCTATTACTTCCTTATCTACCGTTTCCCAATCTGAGTTGGCATCCGCGATTTTAGGACCTCTTAATCTGTAGTTATCATATAAAGAGAGAACTGACGCCTCAACCTGTGCGCTGGTGCCTCCACCTGAAACCGTAGAAAGCGCATTGCCTTCAATCTTAATTGGCCGACAGTCGCGGGTCTTCAC
>DAOMZK010000237.1:0-4623 GCA_035438035.1 Cyclobacteriaceae bacterium
CAAATTGTACCAACCCGGTTGAGTCCAATGCCTGCATGGCGATATAGACTGAAGGTGCCAGGGTTGAAGTTAATGCTCCTCCCCCCGGAATTTTTGTTACAATTCCCGCCACCTTAAACATCCGGCTGCCCACTTTAACGGAATCTTCTGAGCTGATTTCATATTGCCGTGCCAGCGATTCGTCCAGCATCAGGTATCGGCCCGTTTTCATACGCGAAATAGCATCTACAGGCTGGGTTTCCAACTGGCCATAAAAGGGAAAATCACCATACAACGCTGTGAGTTTGACGAGGCGTGACTGGCGGGTATTCATAAACATCACCATAGAAGCCATCTCCGCTTCACCAGCAGTGATCACCTTTGCCGTATCCAATGCACTGATCAGCTCATTCTCAAATTTCTTATTGCTGTTGATGATTAGATCTGCGCCCAGCAATTCCCTTGCATTTTGATCAAGAGTCTCCTGAAGGGAATAATTTAGCGATCCAATAGATACTACCGCTGCAATGCCGGTAATCAGGGATGCCACCAGCAGGAAAAGCCGTGAGAAATTGTGCCGCGCATCCCGCCAGGCCATCACCCACACCCACCGGTCACTCCAAATTGGCCGGGTGTTGCGCTTCAACTTGATCAGGTATTCAATCATGCTATTACCAACTTCTTTTCATCTACAATCCTTCCGCCTTTCATCTGCAGAATCCTGTCCATTCGCTGGGCGAGCTCAAGATTGTGAGTCACCAGGATCAGTGTAGTCTTCTCTTCGCTGTTGATTCCAAACAGCAGGTCGATAATCTGCTTTGCGTTTTCATCATCCAGATTCCCGGTAGGCTCGTCCGCAAAGAGTATTTTCGGAGACGTGATGAAAGCCCTTGCAATCGCCACACGCTGTTGTTCTCCTCCCGAAAGTTGGGATGGATAATGATGCGTACGGTCGGCCAGGCCAACCCGGCTAAGAAGATCTTTTGCTTTGGATAATACATTTTTTTCACCCCGCAGCTCCAGCGGAACCATTACGTTCTCAAGCGCTGTCAGTGTTGCCAGCAGTTGAAAGTTCTGAAAAATAAATCCGGTATACTGATTCCGGAGGTAGGCCCGGTCATCTTCACTCATGGCATTCAATTTGAATCCCATCAATGAAACCGTCCCGCTGGTGGGTACATCCAGGCCGGCACACAAGCCCAGTAATGTGGTCTTGCCGCTTCCTGAAGGCCCAATAATGGCCAGCCGGGCACCTTGCTCAACAGTAAATGAAACTTTATCCAAAACCACAAGTTCCCTGTCGCCGGACTTGTACGCTTTGGTGAGGTTGTCGGATGCTAAAAGTATTTCTGCCATAGATTGATCACCGGATCATGAAATAAATCGTTAATTACCTAAAATTGTTCAAAACAAGATCAACTTCAAGTATGGTCGGCCGACTCTTTCTGATTATTGTAACCTTCCTTATGATTTCTGCCAATCCAGTCAGGGTCATACTGTTCTATGGAGACAGCCTCACCGCCGGGTATGGCTTATCTCCGGAAGAAGCATTCCCTGCACGCGTAGAAAAATTACTTCAAAAACAGGGAATGAATGTAAAAGTAGTAAACGCCGGTCTGAGTGGTGAGACTTCCGCCGGGGGTTTGTCACGCATTGACTGGATACTACGTCAGCCCATTGACCTGATGGTGCTTGAACTCGGAGCCAACGACGGATTAAGAGGTTTGCCGATTGTACAGACGTCCAAAAATCTTCAGGCAATCATCGATAAGGTCAAAGGCAAATATCCATCTTGTAAAATTGTTCTGGCCGGAATGATGGTCCCTCCCAATATGGGCAAGGACTATGCCTCCGCTTTTCAGAATGTGTACCGCGATTTGGCAAAGAAAAACAAAGCCACACTTATCCCCTTTCTTTTGGAAAATGTCGGTGGCATTGAGAGCCTGAACCAGGCAGATGGAATTCACCCTAACATTGAAGGGCACAAGATTGTAGCGATGAACGTAACGAAAATTATTGTCCCTCTGCTGGAATTACCAGCCAAGTGATTTGATTATTCTATCCACCCAAAGTGAATACATTTTCCCGGAGGGATGGAGTCCGTCTTCCGCAACATACTGCGGTTTTTCCAAGCCCTTTCTTGTGAGATCGGTGATTTCCACATACCGGATGCCATATTCAAGCGTTATGGCTTTGTTCACCGTATTGAATTGATCAATTTCTTTTGTGATCTGCTGCTGTTTGGGTTTCCCAAATGGTGTGTAGCCATAGTCTGGAATGGAAATGACAAAGACATTTTCCTTTTTACCCCCTGCCAATATCACTGCAGTCTGTAACAGGTCTTCAAATTCCGGCGCGTAGCTTTCAACACTCTTTCCCTGATACTGGTTATTTACCCCGATCAGTAGCGACACCAGGTTGTATTCATTTTTCAAATGTGCGTCTACGATTGCCTTCTTCAATTGGTCTGTGCGCCAACCCGTAACACCAATAATGAGGGGTTTTTCAATTTGTTTTCCTCTGGCTCGCAGGGTAGTTGCCAACTGTTCAGGCCAACGTTCTTTTTCAGCCACACTCTCTCCAATAGTGTAAGAATCGCCCAGTGCAAGAAATTTGATATTCACTCCGGTGACTTCCGTTTGAGCACGAAGTTGCGAGAAAAACAGGAAGCAAAAAAGTAACCTGAACATCAGGCTCGTGAGCAATCTGAAGTAAACGACTTTGGATTATTAAGGAGTAAACGTCAACGTATAGGTATACGTGGTTGATCCCAGCACATTAGTCATGATGAGTATGAGGCTGCTATCCGTCAGGGTTTGCACAAAGGCGGGATAAGGGTAGCCAATGGGGTAACCGTAAGGTTGATTATTCGAATCCAGGCCATAAACGGCTTCTGGAGAAAAGAGGCCATTGAAACTGAATGTTTGGTCTACGCCAACGATAAGTGAAAGTCCATCGATGGTGAATGCCCAGGTCCCTTGTTCGATCAAATCAGGGTTACCGCTATTGCATTTGGAAGCACCTTCATTTGCTACATAGGATTGCGCAGCATTGTTGGTAAATGTGTACGTATTATCTGAGTAGCAGCCTACTAGTGTCTGCGTTTGAGTAGCCCCGCTTCCTATTTTATAGGAAAGCTCCCTAAGCTTCCACACTTTACTTTTGTTTGCGTCACCGGCCAAAAGCTTGGCCTTAACCTAAGCTCCAAGTGGTGCCGGGTCACTTTTACTACAGGCTACAGCAATCGCTAAAAACAAAACAAAACTTAAAATTTTGGAGCTCAATTTTCCCATGATTCAAATTTTTTCGAACATACAAAAAATGACTGATAAGTTTGAAATAGAGCAGATTAAACCGGGGATAATTCAGAAAAAAGTACCTAAATAGAGTAATATTCACCCCGACTGGAGGATGGCCAACGCGATAAATCTCTTTTTTTGCCTTTCAAATTTTCTGAACTAACATACATTGAGAAGTTTCTTTATTCAGGAGAGATGCCAGAGCGGCCGAATGGGGCGGTCTCGAAAACCGCTATCCGCCTTAGGTGGATCGAGGGTTCGAATCCCTCTCTCTCCGCAGCATTAATTACTCGAATCTGAGCGACTCAATAGGATCGAGCTTCGAGGCTTTATTGGCAGGGTAATAGCCGGAAAGAAGTCCTACCAACAGACAAACCAGCATCCCTACAAAAATCCAAAGCCACGGCATTACAAAAGACATGTTCATCGCTTTGGCTCCCAGATTTCCCAGGACAACGCCGAGGATAATTCCTGCAATGCCTCCCAGCAAACAAACCACAATAGCCTCAATAATAAATTGCTGTCGTATTTTTAATGGTGTTGCCCCCAATGCTTTCCTTACACCAACTTCCCTGGTCCTTTCCGTAACCGAAACCAGCATGATATTCATCAGCGCAATTGAAGAACCCAATAAGGTTACAAATCCAATCACAAGACCAGCAATAGTAATGATGTTCATCAGATTGTTTAGCTCGGCCAGCGTATCACTCTTATCCAGTTCAAAAGAATTAGGTTTGCCAATCTGGTCGCGTCGGATAGAACGCATTAGGCCCGTCGCGTCACCCATAGCCATTTCCAGTTTGGATGGGTCATTCACCGCCACTGTAACGTCGTAGCCCAGTCCGCGTCCCGATGCCATTTGATTGGCTACAATGATGGGAATACAAACCATGTTGTCATAGTTGTCATCCGCCAGATTGCCTTTCTCTTTCAGCACGCCGATGACCCTGAACTGTACACCTTTAAATGAAATGGTCGCACCAATCGCCTCTTCATTCTCTTCAAACACTGCATCGTGTACCTTTTTTCCAATAATGGCGGCCTTCGAGCCATATTGAATTTCACGTTCTGAAAAATTCCTCCCCTTTTCAAATGCAAGGCTCTTGACATACATGTAGTCATCATTGATACCCTTGATGCGGATGTTGGGATTCGTCTTTAATGATCCATGTTTTACCTCCGCGATTCCGGTAAGGTCAGCAGACAAACTGATGTTGGCCGGAAAGCTGTATTGATCAATGAACCTTTGCACTTCATTCAACTGCAACGGCTTGTAAAGTTTCTCCTTTATCCCATCCCGGCTGGAACCCCGGTTCCTTTTTGAATAGATATCAAATGTATTGGC
>DAOMZK010000238.1:0-4615 GCA_035438035.1 Cyclobacteriaceae bacterium
CAGTCAACTTCAAATCCTGTTTACTATTTTTCCCGGACAACCGTGATTCAGTTTATTTCAGTATTCAAAATCTGTGTCCCAGTCAGATTGAACTTGAAATGTTGAATGAACAATGTCCAATTTTCCTTCTAAAAGCAAATAGCAAAGCTGATGCAATCAAGATCAAAGAGATTTTTGTCATATTCTATTGCCCTTCTTGTTTTTGTTTCTGAAATTATGGTTCAGAAAATCTTCATTATATCACCCAAACCCGATACTCATGTGCAGATGGATGGCTTATTCCGGCGGCTCGATACGACTTCAAACTTTGCTCTTCGAACCCAAAGACAATTTGATTGATCAAAGTCTGAGTTCACGATCCGCTGAAACGCCTACCAACGGCGATGGCTTTGGTGTGGGATGGTATGGCAAGTACGAAAAGCCGGGAATGTTCCACAGCATTCGTCCTGCATGGAATGACTCCAACCTTCGCGACCTGGCGGCCAATATCGAATCGCGCTTATTCATGGCTCACGTCCGCGCCACCTCACTGGCCACAGTACAGGAAACCAACTGCCATCCGTTTCGGTACAACAACTGGCTTTTCGTTCACAACGGTGAAATTTTCGAAGTTGAAAAGTTCAGGCGGGAGCTGTTGCTTGCCGTTGATCAGCAATATTTCGAAAACATTCTCGGCTCCACCGACTCTGAGCTGATGTTTCATCTCGCCCTTACCTTCGGTCTTGAAAACGATCCGCCACGGGCGCTTGCGCAAATGGTAGGGTTCGTAGAAAAGGTGGGCAAAAAATACAATGTGCCTGAATCCATGTGGATGACTATTGGCCTGTCGGACGGAAAGACTTTGTGGGGCTTTCGCTATGCCAGCGATGGTCAGGCTCCCACCCTGTATCACAGTCATGATGTGGATGAACTGATTCGAATCAATCCTGCCCTGAAAGAACAGATCAGCAAGACAGCAAGGATTATTGTATCCGAACCTATTGGCAAATTCAGCGCCATGTGGGCTGAAATTCCTCAAAGTTCTTATGTGGTGGTAAGAGAAGATAAAATTGAAACCCATCCCTTTAAACCGGTTTAGGAGTGAAGAGATAAGAGTGAAGAGTGAAGCGTCCTGCTCTCCGTCAATCTTTTTTTACCGTACAGTAATAGATCATGAACTTCACTTTGGAATGGTGGTCCCGTTCGTGTTTGATGGAGCAATTGTAGGTAAAGCCATGTAGCCGGCCCTTGGCATGGGTGATCACGTATTTGCTGGGTACAGTGCCGTCGGTAACATGGATGGTGAACCCATCCCGTTTAACGATTGTCATTTTAGATTCTATGCTGTCAATAGTGAGGGTCAAATCCTTGTCTGAAATATTAATCTCCCCCGTCACAATTTTGATCGTGGTTCCCTCCTTGATCAACCCGACTGTGTACTGCTGGGCAAAAGAGGGAAGAGAAAGAAGGAGCAGCAAGTTTACAATAAGGGTTTTCATGCAAGCGCCAGTTTAGCAGAGTAAAGTAAAAGTAGGAAATGTTTCATTCCATTGGGTCATCCATTTCCGCCTCTTCTATTCTTACCGATTGATTTAAGAAGACACGAAGTTGGGTAAAGAGTTATGCAAGCTGCTTGCAAGGAGTTTCTACTGAACTTTGTATTGGCTTTAGCCGCTGACCTTAGTACATTTCGAGCCTATGAGATTCCTGTTCCTCCTGATTATCTGCACCCTGCCGGCTTTTGGACAGGAATACCACCTGACGAAAGTTGAAACCGGTATTGCGGCCACCTTCCGCGCATTGTCGGTTGTTGACAATCAGGTAGCCTGGCTCAGCGGAAGCAAGGGTTGGACAGGACTAACCAACGATGGCGGCAAAACCTGGAACTTCAGCCAGGTAAAGGGCTTTGAAAATTCAGACTTTCGTTCACTCTATGGGTTTGACGATCAGCGCGCAGTCATCGCCAACGCCGGCTCACCGACCACAATCTTACTCACTGAAGATGGCGGTAAGACCTGGCATGCTGTCTACTCCAATAATCACAAGGACGCTTTTGTTGATGGCGTCGATTTCTGGAATAAAAATGACGGCCTGATGATGGGAGACCGGATTGAAGGTAAAATGCTGCTGCTTCGAACCCATGACGGCGGCCGTTCCTGGACAGCCGTACAGGATGCGCCGCTCCTTTCACCAGGAGAAGGATCATTTGCCGCCAGCGGCACCGGAATACGCTGCACCGGAAAAAGGGATGTCATGATTTGCACCGGCGGAACCATTTCTCGGCTGTGGAAATCCGAAGATCAGGGCACTCATTGGTCATTCATTCCTGTTCCGGTTATCCAGGGGCAATCCACCACAGGAATATTTTCCTTCCTCTCAAACAATTCTCATCTGATTGTGGTGGGTGGCAACTATAAGGACGAATGGTACAACCATGACCACAATTTTTATTCAAAAGATGGTGGTGCGCACTGGTTGACGCCGGTCCCGCCGGCACGGGGTTTCCGCGAATGTGTTGAACCTATTAATAACAATACGCTGATTGCCACCGGCCCTTCCGGTACTGATATCTCCTATGATAATGGTATCACATGGAAAGGGCTCTCCGACGAAAAAGGACTCCACGTAGTCCGCAAGGCCAGAAACGGAAACCGGGTAATGGCCGCGGGAAATAATGGTTTGGTATTTATTGTGGAATAGAGCGCCATTTTACCCGGAGCGATTTCAGGAATATTTAAAGATCAAACCGAAGTGTTACACCATAGGTTTGCGGATCGCCCATTACGCCTGCATAATGGCCTGCATTGCCGCCGACCGGGAGCAACTGTTCAAAGTAATTCGTGTTGAAAAGATTCCTGGCCCAAATGGTGGCCTATATTTTAAAGAATTAAAGAATAAATCAAGCATTTGAGTGAATTTCGGCGGTTTTGAGAAGAAAAAATTACACAAAGAGTTATAAGGAGCTGAAAACTTTTACACTAATGAGCATCCGGCATTCCGGTCATGGTAACGCTTAGTACTTTGCGTCCCTGCCTGAGGCAGGGACGCAAGAACTTATTAAATCCATTATGAAAGCTATTGTATTCACAATCTTTTGCCTGTCATTTCAATTTGCATTTCCTCAAACACAAAACGAGGAGAATTTAATCCGCAAAGCACGACAAAGCTCCAATGAAGCTATTGCCAACAGAAACGTGGAGGGACTTTCCAAATTCTGGCTGGATGATTTTGTGATCATCCGTGGAAGCGGTGTAGTAGAAGTGGGCAAAGAAACCAACACGGCTGCGTGGAGAAAAATATTCAAGGAAACTCCTCAAACCTATTTTGAGCGTTCTCCGTCCGAAATCATCGTCAGTAAAAATAATCCTGACCTCGCCTGGGAAGGGGGAACATGGAAAGGATTTAATGCCTACAGTAAAGGGGGTCGCTACAGTGCTCAGTGGAAGAAAAAAAATGGGGAGTGGAAATTGCAGGCGGAGTTGTTCGTGGCATTGGAGTAGAGATTTCCGGAGGCTCTTCTCCGATCCTCCCGTCGGCGGCTAAAACATGAATCGACTAAACATGAAATCATCGCTCATAACCCCTGAGGGTCTGGAAAAGTTAAAAGCTGAGTTGGATCATCTGTGGCGGGTGGAGCGACCCGACACTACCCAAAAAGTATCCTGGGCCGCAAGTCTTGGAGATCGTTCCGAAAATGCGGACTATCATTATAATAAAAAACGACTGAGAGAAATTGACCGGCGCATACTCTACCTGCGGAAGAGTATCGATGACCTGAAAGTCGTGCACTACTCTCCTTTTCAAGAGGGCAAAGTAATGTTTGGAGCCTGGGTAGAAATTGAAAACCAAAAAGGCAAATCAATACGCTTCCGCATCGTTGGCTATGATGAAATTTTTGGTGCCAAAGACTATATATCCATGGACTCACCCATGGCACAAGCGCTGATGAACAAACAAGTTGGTGACGAAGCAACCGTGAAAACGGGGGCCGGTACATTTGTTTGGCGTGTGACCAAAATTGAGTATCACAAATAAGCAGCCGCCTGGGGGATCAATAGTCATTCTGCCGAAGTGCCGCGCGACGGCGATGCAGGCAGGTTTTATTTGGCATTTTTTGAATACAGTCACAATGAACACAAAGAAAATTGCACGGAAGATCACAAAAAAACTTTGTGGCCTTTGTGCATTTCGTCGTGATCTTCGGAATACGCGACGACAAAACTCCAAATCAAAATTCATTCTCACCTATTCGAATATTGAATATCGAATATCCGATTTTGATGCTCCACACCCTGATCACTTCCTGGGTTTGGCGGCCAGAAAATTATTGACATCCAGCCAGTGAATGAAGGCATCAAACCAGCGATTACTGGTCCTATTGGGATTTCCGAGGCCGAAGCCGTGGCCACCATTCTGGTAAAGATGAAACTCGACCGGCTTGCCTGCTTTGAACCAGGAGTCAATCACACCAAACTGACCGCGGAAAAGGAAATCATCGGTGGCGATCACATTAAACATGGGAGGAGCATTCTTTGGCACCTCGACCGGTCCCATGCCTCCATAGATTGGCCCGATGAAATGCAGTTTCATGGATTTGGAGTTAAGCGTGCAATGCATGGTGAGACCAGCGCCGGCG
>DAOMZK010000239.1:0-4604 GCA_035438035.1 Cyclobacteriaceae bacterium
ACATGCTTTTTAGATTGTAGATACCGTTGTGGGAAATGAATGTCTTGAAACGATTATTGTGAATGCCCGCAAGGAAGAAAACAGAGTAGCCACCGTAGCTGGCACCTACACAGCCCAACCTGGTTTTATCTACATATTTTTCCTGTGAGAAATTATCAATCGCTGAGAGGTAGTCCTGCATCACCTGTCCGCCGTGGTCTTTGCTGATGTCCTCGTTCCATTTCACACCATGTCCAGGCATGCCACGGCGATTAGGAGCGACCACGATATAGCCATTGGCCGCCATGAGCTGGAAATTCCAGCGATAGGAATAGAATTGCGAAAGCGCCGACTGCGGTCCACCCTGGCAATACAATAGCGTTGGATATTTCTTGTTGGGATCAAATCCTGGAGGATAGATAACCCAGACTACCATTTGCTTTCCATCCGTAGTGGTGACCGAGCGTTTTTCAATTTTACTCAGTGTGAGTTTGGCGTAGACCAGGTCATTGACGCGTGTTAGTTGGGTCATCTGGCCGCTGGACAGATCAACAGTATAAAGTTCAGCGGCATGGTTCATGTCGGTGCGAGCTACCACCATGGTTGTCCCTGACTGTCCGACCATAGCGGTCACATCAAATTCTCCTTTTGTAATCTGTTTTACAACCGGCATTTTGCGGGTGAGTCCGGGGTAGTCCACTTCAAACATTTGTTCTGTACCGCCAACAGGAGCAATAAAAAATATCTTCTTTCCATCATCACTCCAACGGAGATGACTGACTGTACCATCCCATCCCTGCGTAAGATTCAAGACCATTTGTCCGTTGTGGACAACGATATCATTTTTATCGGCTTCAAATCCATCGCGTTTCATGCTGAGCCAGGCCAGCGTACCCGTTGAAGAAAATGCCGGCTCCATATCATATCCTGTCATCCCTGTAGTGAGATTGGTTGTGGTTCCAGTAGCCAGGTCATATTGGAAAAGATCCGAATTGGTACTGGTCGCATAGGCGGTTCCCGACTTCTTCTTGGAGACGTACACTATTTTTTTGCTGTCCGGGCTCCAGGTAAAATCTTCATCTCCACCGAATGGCATTTGCGGACAATCGAAAGCTTCATCCTGCATAATATCTTTACCTTCACCTGGCGTACCGTTAACCATCGGATGAATAAACAGGTGGCTGAATTCTCCGTCTTCCCAGGTATCCCAGTGCCGGTAATTCAATGCATCATAAATCCGCACATTTGATTTGTTCAGTTCGGGATAAAATTCCTTCCCCAGTACTTTGTTGATTTTTACATTGCGCGGTCTGATTTGGTATTTTCCGTCAGGTGAAATGCTTTTATCGGGCAATACATTAATCACACTGCTCATTTCAGCGGGGGCACCGCCTTGCAGCGGAATACTATATTTTTTACTGGAGCTTTTATTTTCAATGGCATTGGGTGTGCTCACAGAATAGATCACCTGTTTTCCATCTTTAGAAATGCCAAGTCCGCTGACCCTGCCCAGTTGCCAGAGTAGTTCCGGTGTCATTACGTTTTGAGCATGAACGGCAATTGAGCACAAGAGTGCAACAAGAAATGGAATATGTAATCGTTTCATAAAACCGATGGGTTAGTATTCAAATGTAAATAAATTATGATTCTGCAACCGGGATTGATGGCAGCGGAGATGAGGCGAAGTAAAGAATTTCAGTTGACGTCCTTCAATTCCATCTTGAATCCCACACCATGATAATTGACGATTTCCACGGAAGGGTCTTCTTTCATGTATTTGCGGAGCTTGGAGATAAATACATCAAGGCTGCGACCCAGGAAGTAGTCATCGTCTCCCCAGACGCTTTTTAGTATTTCCTCCCGTTTCAGCACACGGTCCTTGTTGCGGCACAATAGCCGGAGCACGTCTGCTTCTTTTTGGGTGAGCACTTTCTGACCTTGTGGATGGATCAGGGTGAGATTCCGGCAATCAAAGGTGAATTGCCCCAGGTAAAATGTTTCTGTCAATGACGGCACACCCGCAGATCGCTTTAAGAAGACTTCGATGCGTAAAACCAGTTCCTCCATACTAAAGGGTTTTACGATGTAGTCATCTGCCCCAAGGGTGAAACCCCTTACCTTGTCCTCCAGTAAGTTTTTGGCTGTCACAAACAGAATGGGAACAGTGGAATTTTTTTTACGAATAGTTTCGGCGAGGGAAAATCCGTCTCTCCTGGGCAGCATGATGTCAAAAATGCAAAGATCATAAGCCTGATCGATATACATCTTCAATCCCTCTTCACCATCCTGGCATAACGTGACGCGGTATCCTTTGCTATTGAGATTATCCTTCATCACAAATCCCAGGTTGGGGTCATCTTCAACCAATAGAATTCTCGCGCTCATCGTACAGGTAATAAAATGATGAATGTACTGCCCTTGTCCGGGATACTTTCAACTTTGATTTTTCCTCCGTGTCTTTCAATGATGGTCTTCACGTAGCTCAATCCAAGTCCGAATCCCTTTACATCATGAATATTCCCGGTAGATATGCGAAAGAATTTGTGAAAAATACTGCGCAGATGTTCAGGGGGAATACCGATGCCGTTATCTGTAACGCACAACTCAAGGTAATGGTTGAGGTTTTTTGTCGCGATGATAATCTGAGGAATATTGCGGTTGTATTTTATTGCATTGTCAATCAGATTAATGATGACATTGGAGAAGTGCAGCCGGTCGACCATTAAATCCGGGTCAACGGCATTGAATTCCAGTTCAATCGAACCGGGACTCGACCCCATGGATATGGCACTCTTACTTAGCGAATCGCGAATAAGATCATGCACATTGGTTTTCTCCTTGTAGAGAACAATATCTTCCTTGTCAAACTGTGCCATTTGAAGGACGCGCTCAACGTGTTGCTTGAGTCGCTGATTTTCATTTTGAATGATGGTGGCATAGTTGAGCAGCCTTTGCGGTGTGCTGACAATTCCCGGTTCTTTCAAAACTTCCGAAGATAGTGCGATCGTTGAAATCGGAGTTTTGAGTTCGTGCGTCATATTATTGACGAAATCTTTCTGAATTTCCGACAATCTTCGCTGTTTTAAAATGACGAAGAGCGTATAAACGAAAAAGAAAATAACGATGAGCATAACCGCCGACGAAAAGCCCCAAATGCCAACCTGACTCAAGAGATTCGCCTGTACTCCCGGAAACTGAACTGCGAAATAATAACCGTCGTTTTTGAGTTTGGGTGTCTGTGGAAAATTGGAAATCATCTTCGTCTTTTGTGGTGAGATGTAATTCCCGCCTACCATGCATTGTTCCATACAGTCGTAAATTCCGTATTCAAAATCCGCAACGATGTTTCTTTTTTTGAACTCACTAACGAGCAAAAATTCTAACACATGCGAATCAATCGGGCCGTTGACTAAAACGACAAAGTAATTCGTTGAAATTTGTTCGATTGGGCTGCTGGAAGGCGAAGGTGTATGATTGATTTCAAACAACCTTTGGGCCACGTTGCTGAGCGCAGAGGTCACATCCCGGTTAAATTGATTTTCACGGATATTAAATGCCTTCCGTACCCAATACACCTGTGTGACGGTAATCCCGGCAATGCTCAGGGCAGCTAATACAATTACAATTCTCAGGGTTGTCCGGCTCACCTTGCAAAGGTAGATTGTATTTATCCCTGCCCCACCGGTTTAACAAGTCATTAACATCATTTAGGACTTCAATAACAGCCTGGCAAGGGTTTTGAAGCGATGTTTGTATCGTTCAAATGAACCCAGTAAATTTAAACCCTAATACAGAAGGACATGAAAAAACTACTTTTTTTAGCGGCTTTGGCCCTGGCAACTGCAGGCTATAGCCAGACCACTCCCGGTTCCACAACAACAGGTGTGCAAGTTTCGGCTAATGCTGATCTTGCTGAACCCCTATTTGAAACCCAGAATTTTGACTTTGGAAAAATTAAGGGCGGAATACCGGCAACGCATGAATTCCGTTTCACTAACAAGGGAAAAGTGACGATGATCATCACTGACGTGCGTGCTTCTTGTGGATGCACCACTCCGTCATGGACTAAAGATCCTATTCCTCCTGGTGGACAGGGTTTTGTTACGGCAACTTACAATGCAGCCACTATTGGTGTATTCAACAAATCCATAACCGTTACCGCTAATGTGCCCAATAATATTGTCGTGCTGTCTATCAAGGGTGAAGTGATACAAGAAATACAATAACGATATTCTAAATAGAAAGAATAAAAAAAGTCGGAGGTGCTCCGACTTTTTTTATTGCGTTGTTTTTCTGTTACAATTCCCGCACCCAAATATTTCTGAATCCAACCGGGTTGTTGTGATCCTGAAGCTCCAATGGCGCTTTGCCGTGTGGCTGGTAAACCGGAAGTCACTTATAATTCGTAGGACCCCAGATCGTGAAATTATTCTGAACCAAAACACCATTCTGTAATACGGTGATGGTTGCCGGTGTGATCACGCGGCCACCTTCTGTAAAACGCGGCCCGACGTAAATGACGTCATAGGTTTGCCACTCTCCGGGTTTGCGTGAAACATTGACCAGAGGAATGGCTTGTTTATAAATTGATCCGGCCTGTCCATTGGAGTAGGTTGGATTTTCAT
>DAOMZK010000240.1:0-4592 GCA_035438035.1 Cyclobacteriaceae bacterium
CATTGGCAGGAAAGGCCAACAGCATTTCCACCATATTCACCCTGGATATCTATAAGAAATTTTTCAACACAGAGGCCTCTGAAAAGAAACTGGTGTATGTGGGCAGGGTGGCCATATTGATTTCAATGATCCTCGCCATTCTGATTTCGCCATTCCTCGGTATTGACAAGAAAGGTGGATTCCAATACATACAGGAATACACGGGATTCGTTTCGCCGGGCATTTTTGCCATTTTCATCCTGGGATTCTTCTGGAAACGGACCACAGCCATTGCTGCGCTCGTGGCTGCACTGCTTACGTTCCCGCTTTCCCTGCTCTTCAAGTTTATACCCAAATGGGTTGACTTGTCTTCGCTTAGCGGAATGGGCTTTTCCAAACTCAATGCTGACAGCGGGTTATATGAAATCCCCTTCCTAGACCGCATGGGATTTGTATTCCTCATCGTCAGCACGATCATGATCATCATGAGCCTGTTCGGACCAAAAGAAAATGAGAAAGGACTCGAGATCGATTCATCCATGTTTAAGCCCCAGGGAGGATTTGCTATCGGGGCCGTGATTGTGTTTGGGATACTGTCGGCGTTGTATATCGTGTTTTGGTAGCTGGGTGGTTGGCTGGGTAACTGGTTAGTTGGGTGGTTTGTTAGCTGGCAATCCAGCCAACCAGCAACCTCTCGGTTGTTTTGCTAATTCTGTAACTTTCCATTCCACTTCTGCATAGTAGCATGAACCGCATCGATCGCTTAACCGCCATCCTCATCCATCTACAATCCAAAAAGATTGTCAAGGCAGAGGAGATTGCCGACCGGTTTGAAATCAGTTTGCGTACGGTGTACAGGGACGTGAAAGCCCTGATGGAAGGCGGTGTTCCCATCGGCTCGGAAGCAGGTACAGGCTATTTTATTGTGGATGGATACCATCTTCCTCCGGTAATGTTCAGTCAGGGGGAAGCGAGTGCCATGCTGATGGCGGGAAAGCTGGTCGAAAAAATGACGGACCAGTCTGTGAAGAAGGAATTTGAATCGGCACTGATGAAGATCAAGTCGGTGCTCAATGATTCCGAAAAAGATCATCTTGAAATGCTCCAATCGTCGGTTGAGGTTTCGCGCATGGCGCATCCCGAAGCAACAAAATTTCCCAATAATTTTTTGACGGACATCCAGAAAGCACTGGTAAATAAAGAAGTCCTTGCATTGGAATATTTCTCCAACAACAATGAGCTGACAAAAAGGGAGGTCGAACCTATCGGGATACAATTTTACAGCGGGAGCTGGCACATGATCGGATGGTGCCGCCTGCGGGAAGGTTACCGGGATTTCCGCGCTGACCGGATTGCCAGCCTGAAATGTTCGGGGTTGAAATTTGACAAGCACAATCACCCCAGCCTGCAAGAGTATTTGCAGTCCCTCATGCGGGAAAATGCAGAGCTCAGGAAAGCCATCATCGTTTTCGACAAATCCATTTTTAAATACCGCCGCTTCATCTATGGTTATGTGGCGGAAGAGGACCTCGGTGATAAAGTCAGGCTTACTTTCCTGATGGACAACTACAACTGGCTGGCCCGCTGGTTGCTGTTCTTTGGCGATGCTGTTGAAATCGAACAGCCCGATGATTTGAGAGCTGCCGTGACTGAGTTGGTGGAGGAATTGCAGCGCCATTACCTTTCACAATCAGTTGCTGAATCCTGGGATAAAAAATAATTCAGTTGATACAATGAAAACTGAAATAGTCAGCCAGCCCCTTGTCCTGGAGGTGTATGGTTTTGGCGATACTGCTCCGGACAAGAATTATTCCGGGAAAGCTTTTTCACTCATGGACAGGATGTGGCAGATAGTCCGCTCTAATGGGATAAAAAATTATGGAAAGAATGTGTGGATATATGAACCGGGCGACCGGATTTTTGCCGGCGTTCAGTTGGAGGAGGAGGGGGAAGTTGCGTCCCTTGAGAGGAAGAAAGTAAGCCTGCCGCGCTATGCCCGCTGTACACATGTCGGACCCTACAAACGGATACCGTCCACGGGCAATGCTATGCGCGCTGAAATAAAAGGTATGGGACTTGTACCCGGGTTGCCTTACATCGAAATTTATGGACACTGGACCAGCGATGAATCGACGCTGGAAACGGAACTCCTTATTGCGATCGTGAATTAGATCAATAATCAGTACACGGGCCAACGTTACAGGCAATTTCTCCTCCATGCCCGGTTGGCAGGTAAATTTTTTTTAAATAATTCAGTTTTTCATTTTCTCCTGACATAGGGCTGTCAGTCTCTGTCCGTTGATTAGCGTAAATAATTTTTTATGCCAGTCGCCGCACCCATCACCTTTTCAACTGCAATACGTTGCCCTGTATTGGTATTTGCAACTTCAGTTCAATCCCATGAAGAGGTAAAAGCCCTGGCGCCGGCCTTGAACTTAGTTGCAGGCAAGGGGAAATGGAATTTTGCCCTGGATGATGAAGGTCGCATCCTGAGAATTGTGTCACAGGAAGTAGGGCCGGAGGTGGCCATACAGATTTTGGGTCAACAGGGGTTTGAATGCCGGGAACTGGAAGATTAAACCGATTCACCATGAGAAAACTTATACTCTGTGCTGCGGTGAGCCTCGATGGACTGATTGAAGGTCCGAATGGAGAATATGACTGGTGTTTTACCGATCAGGACTATGGCTTGTCAGATTTTTTCAAACAAATTGATGCCATTTTCATGGGAAGAAAGTCCTATGAACTGGCGCAATCCATGGAAGGGCAAAATCCGTGGGAAGGGACCAGGACCTATGTTTTTTCCAATACACTGAAAAGTGTTTCCAAAAATGGAATCCTGGTTTCCGGAGAAATTGCGAAGCAAGTGGCTGAAATCAAGCAGCAGCAAGGCAAAGACATTTGGCTCTTCGGCGGCGCATCGCTTACGGCGAGTTTATTAAATGCAGGTTTGGTAGATGAATTCTGGCTGGCGGTACATCCCATCGTATTGGGTGCTGGCAAGCCCATGTTCTCCTCCATCAACCGTCGCATCAAGACAAAACTATTCGAAACAAAATCCTATGAAACAGGACTGGTTTCTCTCAAATACCAGGTACTTCACTTATAACTCTTCTTGAAAAAGTAGGTGACGGTAGACAATTAAAAAAAACGGGCGACTCTTCGCATTTTAAGGAAGAGCCGTCTTTCGAATTGCCCAGCGCATTTGGCACATACATAGCCGCGCCAACTTACCGCGACAACAAAGCTATGTCAAGAGCCAAATCTCCCGCGCAAGCCTTCCATGATAGTAATGTAAACACTATCTTTAATCCACAAATAAAATAATCTGTGTCGGCTATCAGGAATTTAGTATCATATTTTGACCGCTACCTTTCGTTGGATGATAACGAAAGTCAAGCCTTGACAAGCCGGTTAACTGAGAGGAATGTAAAACGTAAGCAATACATCTTGCAAGAGGCGGACGTTTGTAAATATTTTACATACGTTGTGGAAGGTTGTTTCAAAATGTATGGAGTAGATAAATCGGGGACAGAACACAACCTTCTGTTTGCCGCTGAGGACGACTGGATTACAGACTTTGACAGTTTACACAAAGAGCGACCTTCCAAATTATTTATTGAGGCCATAGAGCCATCAACCATACTTCAAATATCAAAAGGCGACCTTTGGTATTTGTACACCAACCATCCAAAGTTTAATAGAAACTTCCGTGTAATTATTGAAGACAAGTACATTGAACTTCAAAATCGATTGCTTCAAACTTTCAGTACGACCGCATATGAGCGATATGAAAGTTTTTTGGAGCAATATCCAAACCTGTCCAACCGACTACCCAACACACAAATAGCATCCTATCTTGGCATTACCCCCGAATTTCTTAGTAAAATAAGGAGCGAGAGAAGCGGCAAAATAATGCACCCTTAAACTACATTAAGACTATTTCTTAAACCATCTTATAAGCACTGGCAGTTTGTTCACTGCACCTTTGTATTGTCGATTTTGACACAAAACAAATTTCAATACAAAGTAAAATGAACACAGAAAATACAAAAGTAGCCATTATAGGGCTTGGCAAAATTGGTGAGGCTATTGCAGCAAACCTTGTCAAAGGGAAACATTCGGTCATCCTTGCCTCAAGGGATTTGGAAAAGGCCCAGTCACTTGCTAAAAAGTTGGGTAATCTGGTAACAGCCAAAGATACATCTGCTGCAATAAAAGAAGCTGATGTAATTATTCCAGCCATTTATTTCAACTCCTTAAAAGAGTTTTTCCAAACCTATGCAGTGGAGTTGGAAGGTAAAATCATCGTTGACGTTTCCAATCCAATAGCACCTGACGGAAATGGCGGGTTCAAAAAAATTGTGGGAGTACATGAATCAGCAGGACAAATTCTTTCCAACTTAATTCCTAAAAGCGCCAAACTAATTAAAGCCTTTGGGACATTGGGCGCAGGTTCATTGGTGGGAGCAGCGTTTAACAGTCCTGTGAAAAAGGTTCTCTTTTACGCTTCCGACAGCACGAACAGTAATCAACAAATAGAAGACGTCATCTCAAGTAGTGGTTTTGAGCCGTTCCATGTTGGAGGCATAGACCAATCTATACGAATTGAG
>DAOMZK010000241.1:0-4585 GCA_035438035.1 Cyclobacteriaceae bacterium
GTATAGATGCCAAGAGCTGTGCCGATCGGGAATGAAAAAAGTTTAAAACATCCAAGGATGAGTACAAGCGTGAGTGCCCATTTTTTTTGATTCAATACACCCAGGCCTCCGATGACAGAGGGAATGGACATCAGCAAGATGATGGTAGCAGCAATGGTACTGAAGAAGGGCACGATCCACACCAGTACCCATTGATCCTCAACATCGGCATGCTCAAAAATCATCGGGAATATAGTTGAAACAACCACTGACAAAGTTAGCAGCAGGAGGATCTGCAGGATGCCGGAGACGATATACAGTATTCCCAAAATGCGCTTGTGTGCTTCCATTATAGCAAGTTATAAAAAAGATTGTTGAATGATTTCGAAATTTTGAAGTTGCCTTTGGGTGTTAACATCTTTCGTACACGACGAAGTCAAAGGCGTAGGCATGGCGCTCGTCGGCGGGATGGGTCTTCCTCGAGATTTCTTTCCATTGTCTACGGTCAAATTCGGGAAAAAAGGTGTCACCTGGAAGTGCGGTCCGGATTTCTGTGAGATACATGCGTTGGACAAGTGGCATCGTGGTTTTGTAAATTTCGGCTCCACCGATAATGAACACTTCTTTTTCACCGGCTTTCTTCGCCAGTGACAAGCCATCGTCTATGGAGTGAACCACCAGGCAATCCAACGCATTGAAATGCGGTTGACGGGTGACAATAATATTGGTGCGATTGGGCAGGGGCCTGAATTTTTCCGGAATAGAATCAAAATTTTTCCTTCCCATGATAACATGATGCTGCTTTGTTGTCTGCATGAAATATTTCATATCATCAGGCAAACTCCATGGAAGGGTATTGTTTCTTCCGATGACGCGGTTTTGGGTGAGGGCAGCGATGAGGGAGATGATCATGGATTGGGTGGCAGGTTTGTTGGTTAGGTGGTTGCTGGTTTGCTGGTTGCTGGTTTGCTGGTTAGCTGGTTAGCTGGGGGGTCGCACTAAAATAAGAATTGTGGTTACTGTTTAATCATTTCCGTGTGGCAGTCATTAAACTCATCCACCGGTGACCAGCAACAAGCAGTCAGATTTTATTTCAAGGCCGTGTTGCTGTCATTCCTATCAAAGCTATACGCCGGCAGCTAGATTTTATTCCCTCTGAAAAACTCTTCAATTTTCATTATCTTCTTTCCTTCGGGCTGCAGTTCATCTACCGACACCCATCCGTCGCTGGCTCTGAAGTAAAGATAAGTTTTATTGTCTGTGTTTAAAGTTCCGACTGGCTTATGATCAGGATTTCCTGCATTGGCTGAACTGATGGCGGAAATTTTGTAGGACTTATCGTTGATGATTGTCCATGCTCCGGGGTAAGGCGTAAGTCCCCTGACGAAGTTTCGGATTTGAGCGGAAGTCAGGTTCCAATTGATATTACAGGAGTCTTTGAAAATTTTTGGAGCATGCTTGTGGGATCCTGTTTCCGGCTGGGGGGTGGAAGGATATTGTCCTGCTGCAATAGCTTTTACTGTCCTTAATACAAGTTGAGCACCTTTATGCATGAGACGTTCATACAATGTGCCCACGTTATCATTTTCGCTGATGGTTTCCTTTTCCTGGAAGATGATGCTGCCCGTATCAATTTCGTGCTTGAGAAAGAATGTAGTGACACCCGTTTCTTTTTCGCCATTCATGATGGCCCAGTTAATCGGTGCGGCGCCCCGGTATTGGGGCAGGAGAGACGCATGGAGGTTAAAAGTTCCTATGGCTGGCATTGCCCACACGGTTTCCGGCAGCATCCGGAATGCCACCACCACCTGAAGGTTGGCATTGTAGCTTTTTAGTTGTTCTGAAAATTCCAGAGATTTTAAATTGACCGGTTGAAGCACTGGGATATTGTGTTTCATCGCACACACTTTCACTGGAGAATAAGTCAACTTCTGTCCACGACCCTGTGGTTTATCAGGAGCCGTGATGACAGCCACAACATTGAACTTATTTTCCACGAGAATTTCCAGGCTGGGCACGGCAAACTCGGGAGTCCCCATGAAAATAATACGGAGGTCGGTCATTTATAGGTGTTGAATAAAAGGTAAAGTTATACGTTTAGGACGACGGATGAGGGTTCACGAATCACCGGTAATCGGAATGGATAGCGCCAGTTGAAAAATATCCATGAATTGTTTGCATACATCATAACACGATGTATATTTGTTCTATGTATTCAAAAGAACTGTTAAAAGGCACTATTTCGGCCATTATTCTCAATTTATTGGCAGAAAATCGGCGTATGTATGGTTATGAGATCGCCATGAGAGTCAAAGAAATGACAGAAAACAAGATCGTACTGAAAGACGGGTCGTTATACCCGGCCTTACAGACACTCACGGCCGATGGTCTCCTTACATTTGAGGAGGAAATGGTGGATAACCGGACAAGAAAATATTATTCCCTGACTAAAAAAGGGGTAAAGGAAAAAGTGATGTATACGGAGGAGTTAAAGGATTTTATCGCCACCATTAACAGGATCGTTTTTCCTAAAACCAGGAGTATATGAGATTAACTTCTGAGCAGATCAGGTTGATTGAACACGAGGTGAATGTCAGTATCTCTATTCCCACATTGGGAGACGATCTGATGGATCATCTTATCTGCGACCTGGAGTTGAGATTGGACGAAGGTGCCTCATTTGAAGATGCACTCCGTTCGTCACTGCTCGAACTCGCGCCCGAAGGACTGAAAGAAATTCAAAATGAAACGGAGTTACTATTAAACTCAAATTTATTAACCATGAAAAAAGTTACGTTTAGTATCGGTCTTCTTTCCAGCATGATGATGGCAGGAGGCTGGACCATGAGTGTCCTTCATTATCCGGGAGCCGGCAATTTTTATACGGCAGGTGTCGCCTCATTTGGATTTATGGCCTTTGTGGTTTTGTTTCTTCCACTGGCGGCTTTGAATCATTTTAAATCAAATCCCGGAATGCCGAAGCATGAAAAACTGAGATTGATTTCCGGACTGATCTGCGGATTTATCACTGTTTTTGCCATGGTGCTGAAAATAAAGCATATGCCGGGAGCCAATCTTAGTCTCTTGCTTGGAACAGTCCTTTTCATTTTCTGGTTTCTCCCCTCGTTATTCTACTCGATGTACAGAAAGTCAGTCGCCTGATTTTGGAGTAGGGATATGGAGTGATTCAATCTCTCAAAGTTCGCCTCATGTATTTTCTGCAAATGGGGCACTTCTTCCAGTCATGTCCCCTCGCCGGACAATGCTCCCTTCCGAAATAGATTATCTGAAGGTGCGCTTTGTTCCATTTGGATTCCGGAATGAGTCGTTTGAGATCGTGTTCGGTCTGTTCTACATTTTTTCCATTGGTTAACCCCCATCGGTAAGCCAGCCGATGAATATGGGTATCCACTGGAAAAGCAGGCACTCCAAACCATTGCGTCATCACCACAGAGGCTGTCTTGTGACCTACTGCAGGGAGTTCTTCGAGTTTTTCAAAACTGTTGGGAACCTGTCCTTTGTATTGCTCAATTAGAATTTTCGACAAACCGTAAATCCCTTTCGATTTCATCGGCGAAAGTCCACAGGGCTTAATAATCTCCCGGATTTCCTCCTGGGAAAGTTTAATCATATCATACGGATTGTCTGCCCGGCTGAAAAGTAATGGTGTAGTCTTATTTACCCGCTCATCGGTACATTGTGCGGAGAGCAAGACAGAAATTAATAATGTATAAGCGTCTTTGTGTTGAAGAGGAACGGCAGGATTGGGGTAAAGCTTTTCGAGAATGCTAAGGATGTCGGAAACTTTTTGTGCTTTGGTCATGGACAAGTAGTTCATCGTTCAATGTCTAAGGTCCAAGGTTGGTCCGCAGGAAACATTGGACTTTGAACTTTAGACATAGGACACTATTGGTATAGCAAATACTTGCTCCGCATCACCTTATATTCATCGAGTCCTTTCTTCCACGTCGCCCGAATCTGTTCTTCGGTGAAGCCGGCTTTGATTTGCTGGCGCAAGGATGCGGTACCCGCCAGTTTTTCAAAGTAGGGAATGAAAAATTTTTCCTTGTCAGGGAAGGCTTTGTACATATCCAGAAGGTAGTGGAGATCAATTTTTCTGGGCGTGGGCACGGTTCTTAGATCAATACCATAGCACAATTTATTTTCCTGGGGGGGATTGATACTCACGCCTTTGATAGCCACTGGCGTAAACTGAAATTTCATGTCTTTCAGTTCGGGGTTGCCAAGAACCTGGAAGGGCCAGGGTGTGCCGCGGCCCAGGCTGATTGCAGTTCCTTCAAAATAACAGATGGAAGGATAAAGCCGGATGGCCTGGTCGTTGGGAAGATTGGGAGATGGCCTTACCGGCAGTGCATAGGCATCGTCGTGTTTCCAGTTTTTCATTTTAATGATTTCGACAGGGCATTTCTTTTTACCCTCCAGCCAGCCTTCGCCGTTGATCATGCCGGCATATTCACCCATGGTCATGCCGTGCACCAGCGGTACCGGGTGCATGCCCACGAACGAACTATTGGCGGGCTCCAGCACGGGTCCATCCACGTAGAAACCGTTCGGGTTCGGCCGGTCCAGCACCACGAGCTGCTTG
>DAOMZK010000242.1:0-4564 GCA_035438035.1 Cyclobacteriaceae bacterium
GAATATCATTTGAGGAAAATCTAAAAGGGGTTGATGCCTTGATTGCCACAGGCAGCGACAATACTGCAAGGTATTTTGAATATTACTTCAGGAACATTCCCCATATCATTCGGAAAAACAGGGCTTCATGTGCCGTTATCCTGGGTGAAGAATCCAAAGAGGAATTTGAACTGCTGGGCAAAGATGTTTTCACTCACTTCGGTCTCGGCTGTCGCAATGTTTCCAAACTGTATGTCCCCGATGATTTTGATTTCAGGCGGCTGCTGGACAACTGGAAATCGTTCAGCCCTGTCATGGACCATCACAAGTATGCCAACAACTATCTTTATCAGAAGTCAATCCTGCTGGTAAACCGTGAAGCCTTTCTCGATACTGAATTTGTAATCCTCAGGGAAAGCCAGTCATTGGTCTCTCCCATTTCAACTGTCTTTTTTGAGAAATACCAAAGCCAGGCTGAAGTAAAAGAAAAAATCGAAATGCACCGGGACAAACTCCAGGTGGTTGCATCAGCAAAAGGGTGGTTTAAAAACAGTGTACCTTTTGGAGAAGCGCAGTTTCCTCAAGTTTCTGACTACGCAGACAACGTCGATACCATGCGTTTTTTAGGCGGGATTTAATTGTCAACTGTCAATTGCGCTCCCGATAACTATCTGGACCAATTCTTTCGGAATCTAAAACCTCCTCATCAAAATTTCACTCAGCAGAAATGCTTTCTTAAAACTCTTCGGATCCTTCAAATCAGAAAAAAATTCAGAAGCCTGAGTATTGCGGGACTCTACCTTCATCTTTTTTGGCTCAAATCTCACAATCGTATCCGTAAGCCTGACGGTTTCTTCCAGGGAAGGCCTTTGAAACGCCTGCCGCTTGGCATCTTCATAGACTTCATAAATCTTGTCGTGATCACGGTAATCATAGTACGTGTCCTCCAACTGCTTTTTCTCCGCCGGAGCATCGTAGTCATACGTTGTAATCTCCTTGTATTTTTCCTCACGGGATGGGGGGAGATCGTACTTGACTGGTTCCGGCTGAGGCTCAGGCTTTTTCATTCCCTCAATCTCCCGGAGCAGTTCCTCAAAGGTTTGCGGCCGGTCGGTCGGGGTTGATTCATATTCCTCCGGCTCCTGCCTTGCCGGGCGAGGAGGCTCCTGCTTCTTCTTTCTCCTTGCAAAAAGGTAAATCAGGCCGAGGATGATCCAGATAATTACTTTGACTTCCATAGAATAATCAAAGGTATTAATTGTTCGCCACGGATTTCACGGATTTTCACGGATGTGAATTAAAAATGCTTTTGCACTGGATTCCCATGGACTACAGTGAGGTTTCAATAGGATTTTTGCTAATCAAGTCAAGGCATGAGTGGTCATTCATTTTTGTATCCAAACCTTTTGTTTTTATCCGTGCGAATCCGTGAAATCCGTGGCAAAAAGGTAATTGAATTACCAGACTTTGTTCTGGTCCTAATCAGTTTGAGGAACCGGGTTAAAGCAATGCTTTAAGGTTCAAAAAAACTCCGTATTCGATTCATATTTCCTTCTATCTTTGCCAACTTTATCAGAAGAATAATCACTTTTTAGCGAATGCAGCTGTCCAAATTAGAGATCAAAGGATTCAAGAGTTTTGCGGATAAAATCGTAATCAATTTTGACGAAGGAATTACCGGAATTGTAGGCCCTAATGGCTGTGGGAAGTCAAATGTCGTGGATTCTATACGCTGGGTGCTGGGAGAACAGAAAACCAGCGCGCTCAGGTCGGAAAAGATGGAGAATATCATCTTCAACGGCACGAATTCACGCTCTCCCCTGCAGATGGCAGAAGTGTCGCTCACAATTAATAACACCAAGAACTTATTACCCACCGAATACGCCCAGATTACCATTACGCGAAGGTTATATCGTTCCGGCGAAAGTGAGTATTTACTGAACGGCGTCACCTGCCGCCTCAAAGACATCACCAACCTGTTCCTGGATACGGGGGTTGCTTCCAACTCCTATGCCATCATTGAGTTGGGGATGGTGGATGATCTTCTCAACGATCGCGACAATTCACGGAGAATGCTTTTCGAAGAAGCCGCGGGGATTTCAAAATTCAAAAAGCGCAAGAAAGAAACGCTGAAAAAGCTGGAGGACACAGATGCCGACCTCGAGCGTGTGGAGGATCTTCTTTTTGAGATCGAAAAGAACATGAAGAGCCTGGAGAAACAGGCCAAACAGACCGAATCATATTACAAAGCGAAAGAGGACTACAAGGAGAAGAGCATTCAGCTTGCCAAGGTTGTGGTGAACAAACAAAAAGACAAGTTCAACGGCCTGCAAAAACAGATTGAAGGAGAGAATGATAGAAAGCTACAACTGGCTACAAGCATAGCCGAGCACGAAGCCTCTATCGAGAAAGAAAAGGCTGAGTTGATCCTAAAAGAGAAAACGCTTTCCACACGACAAAAGGCGATCAATGATCACGTGGCGAATATCCGCCAGCATGAAAGCGAAAAGCAAATCAACAATGAGCGACTTCGCTTCCTGAATGACCGCGCCTCCAGTCTCCGCGACCAGATTGACCAGGACAAAAAGAGCAATGAGCGCGCTCATTTCGCCATCCAGAGTCTGCAGACTGAAGAACAATCAGCGGTTACTATTCTGACTGAAATTTCTGAGAAAGCAGAAATCATCAAAGGCGAGTACGAAAATCAGAAGACTTCAACTTCACAACTCCAGCTTGACGTCGATGCACTGCGCCAGCTTCACAGAAGCAAGCAGGAAGAACATTTCCAGGTCAACAAGGACATTGACATCCGTGAGATTCAAATCTCTTCCCTCCGCCAGGAAATTGACCGGGCTGATACTTCCAGTCAGAGCGCCAGCCTGATTGAATTTGAAAACAAGCTGGTGATACTGCAAGGAGAAATCCAGGAGAAAAATGCAGCATTGGAGAAAATCAAGCAGGAAGAGAATGAAGTGCTATCAAGAATCAGTTCACTGGAGAAGACCATTGACATGATCCGCGAGGAGATGACGGAAACTGGCAGAAAGCTCGACGCACGCCAGAACGAATATCAGCTCACGAAATCGCTCGTCGAAAATCTTGAAGGTTTCCCGGAGGCCATCAAGTTCCTGAAAAAGAAAGTCGAGTGGACCAAAAACGCTCCACTACTCTCCGACATCCTCACCTGTCCCGAAGAGTACCGCGTAGCGATTGAAAATTATCTTGAGCCTTACCTCAATTTTTACATTGTCAATCACGAAGCGGAAGCGTACGAAGCCATCAATATTCTCAGCGACGCCAGCAAGGGCAAGGCCAACTTCTTTATTCTTGATGCTTTCGAAAAGTTCACGCCGAATCCGACACAAATTTATCCTAACGCCTACCCTGCCACACAGATTATAGAATTTGATCCCAAGTACGGCAAGCTGATGGCTTTCATCCTCGACCGCGTCTACTTTTATGACGGTGACACGCGATCTATTCCAGTCGACGACGATAATACTTTCATCACGAAAAACGGAAAGTACACCCGCAGAAAATTCAGTCTCAGCGGTGGTTCAGTAGGATTGTTTGAAGGAAAGAAAATCGGACGGGCAAAGAACCTTGAAAAACTCGACAAGGAAATTCGGGAGCTCAACAAGAAACTGGAGGAAGTCCGTCATTCACTGTTGGATCGTCAGCGCGAACTGGAAAGACTGCGCAATCACAATCTGAAGAATGCCATTGAAGAGGCGCAGAACGCGATCAAGCAGGTTAATGACGAATACATATCCGTCAAGACCAAGAAAGAGCAGTTCAGCGAGATGATCAACAATGCCGACCTGCGCAGGGAGGACATTCTTGAAAAAATCGAAGCGCTATTAAGAGAACTGGATGAATTCCGCCCCAAGTCACAGCTCATTGCACATGAACTGGAAGAATTTGATGCGAAAGTCAAGCAGCAAGCGATCGAACTCACGGCCCAGAATGAACTACTAAGCCAGAAGTCAAACGCGCTTAACGAGCAAAATATATTCTTCCACCAGCAGACCAACCGGGTGAAGAGCCTGGAGCAGGAGATTCGCTTCAAACAGGAAGCCGTAGAGCAAAGCAATCAACGCATTTCAGCCAATTCATCAGAGTTGAAGCACAATGAAGATGAGATCAGGACCATTTTTGAAAATACGCAGACCGGTGATGCCGAACTGATCAATCTTTACGCACTCAAGGATGAAATGGAACGCGGCCTGAATGAAGCGGAGAAGGACTACTATGCCGCACGCGGAGAAATCGATGTGGTTGAAAAAGAACTTCGCAACATCCAGCACCAGCGGGAAAATATCGACACCCTGCTCATGCAGTTGCAGAATGAATTAAATGAAAGTAAACTGGAGCTGAATTCTGTAAAAGAGCGCTTATCCGTTGAATTCAACATTCAACTGGATGAAATTCTCAACGCAGTCACGCCGGAAGAGAGTGAACAACTTGCTTCAGCCGATGAGGAAAAACTACGCAACGATGTATCCCGCATCCGTGAGAAACTGGATAACCTCGGCCCCATCAACCCGATGGCTATGGAGGCTTACAATGAAATCAAGGAGCGGAA
>DAOMZK010000243.1:0-4556 GCA_035438035.1 Cyclobacteriaceae bacterium
GTAAGAATTATTACCAGCCAGGATATCCCCGGTGAAAATCAAATCGGAGGGATCATTCCGGATGAACCTTTGTTTGCCGAACAAGAGGTTGACTTCTGGGGCCAACCCATTGCTTTGATTGTAGCGGAATCGGAAACCATTGCCAAAAAAGCAAAGCACCTGATTGAGATCGACATTGAGCCACGTACTCCCATTGTTGATCCAAGAGAGGCAAGGGCTAAGAATAGCCTGATTTTTCCTCCCCGAACCTTCAGAATCGGAGACGTGAAAAAAGCTTGGAGTCAATGTGAGTATATCATTGAAGGGGAAGCCGACAATGAAGGACAAGAACATTTGTACATAGAAACGCAGGGAGCTTACGCTTTTGAAATGGAGAATGGAAGTATCCGGATTTCCTCTTCAACGCAGGGACCAACAGCAGTTCAACGAACAATCGCCAAAGTGCTGGGGATCGGAATGCATAAGATTGAAGTCGACGTGGTCAGGCTGGGCGGTGGATTTGGCGGCAAAGAGGATCAGGCAACCGCCTGGGCGGTCATGGCCGCATTGGGTGTGCACATCCTGAAGAGACCGGTAAAGATAGTCCTGCACCGACTCGACGATATGCGCATGACGGGGAAAAGACATCCTTATCGTTCTGACTTTAAAATCGGACTTTCAAAGGATTTGAAGATTCTCGCCTATGAAGTGACGTTTCATCAAAATGCAGGGGCTGCTGCGGATCTTTCGCCAGCCGTGATGGAAAGGACGCTTTTCCACGGCACCAACAGTTACTTTATTCCGAATGCTGAACTTACTGCTTACAGTTGCAAGACCAATCTTCCCCCGAACACAGCCTTTCGGGGATTTGGCGGACCGCAGGGAATGTTTGTCATTGAGTCGGCGATTGCAAAGGCCGCAGATTTTCTTAAAGTAAAGGCTCGTGAAATTCAGGAGAAGAATCTTCTGAAGGATGGAGACGAATTCCCCTATGGGCAAATTGCGGCACAGACTTTAGCCGGGAAGGCGTGGCGCAAAGCCGGTGAGCTTTATCAAATTGAGAAGATTGAAAAGGAGATTAGCGAATTCAACAAGCAAAACAAGCATGTGAAGAAAGGTCTTGCTTTTCAACCTATCTGTTTTGGGATTTCATTTACCAATACGCGAATGAACAATGCCCGTGCTCTGGTTCATGTTTACCAGGATGGGAGTGTAGGCATTAGTACGGGTGCCGTTGAAATGGGACAAGGGGTTAATACAAAAATGCTCCAGGTGGCGGCTAATGTTTTTTCAATTCCGGCAGATCGTATCAAACTTGAAACGACCAACACAACACGTGTCGCCAATACTTCACCCTCGGCCGCTTCAGCCACCGCAGATCTCAACGGCAAGGCATTGCAAAAAGCCTGTACCGCAATTCTGGAAAGATTGAAGCTGCAGGCGGCGAAAATTCATAATGTCGGCGCTGATAAAATAGAATTGAATAATGGTCTTGTTTGCCTTAACGGAAAACAGACTTCAACATCCTGGGATCAACTCGTTCAGGCGGCTTTTTTTGATCGGGTCAGTCTCTCTGAAGTGGGTCATTATTCCACACCAGAGATTCACTACGATAAGACTAAAGAAAAGGGTCATCCCTTTGCCTATCATGTATTTGGCACCGCTATTATCACGGTCACAGTGGATTGTATTCGTGGCACGTATCAATTTGATTCGGTAAAAATTGTCCATGATTTCGGTAAGAGCATGAATTTAATTGTGGATCGCGGTCAGATTGAAGGCGGTGTGGTACAGGGCATCGGGTGGATGACGATGGAAGAATTAATGTACAACAAAGAAGGCCGGTTGATTTCCAATGCCTTGTCAACTTATAAAATCCCTGATATCTATTCTGTGCCGAAGGAGATTGCCATCGAGCACCTGGAAACAGAAGGCCATGAACTGGCAATCCAAAAATCAAAGGCAGTGGGAGAGCCGCCATTGATGTATGGACTCGGTGCTTACTTCGCGATTCAAAACGCAGTGAAGGCTTACAATCCCAATTACCAGTTGAAATTCCACGCTCCATTTACTCCTGAAAAGGTTTTGATGGGCTTGTATGAAGGGAAGGGGTTGGGATTATAGATTTTCAGACAAACCTTTAGTTTAGATACTATGCACAAAATATTGTTGGCAATTTTGATTTTTATTTCGATTAACTCAATCGGACAACAATGGTCTGATTATGAATTTGATGGTAATCTGACAGTTCAGATTCCAGAAAAATTTGAGATTATGGATACTTTGGGCCAACATATTGTAAGGGCACAAATTGATAATGCCCTGGTAATGATTCAAAGAATTCCAAACAAAGGTGATCATGCAACAGATATTCGAGACAAAAATGAATTGCATGATAATTACAAAGGGTTTCAAAACGGATTTATAGGGTCACAAGAAGGAAAAATAAAGGATCATGAGATAATAGAAAAAGACGGATTGCAACTAATTCAATTTTCCTATTATGCCACGATGGGGGAAGAGAAACAGCTACGGCATTGCATGACAGTATTTGTAAATGAGAATTGGTATGCGATTCAATTCTGGGAGGTTGAGTCAATGACTGATGAGTTAACGAAGGATCGAGAGCAGCTTTTCTCTTCAATTAAATTCCCGGCTGGAATGGGTTTGAAGAATCAAATGAGCAATTCAATAGGAAGGTCAACTTCATATAATTTAGGCTACTTTATCGGAAAGAATCTCGGTTATATTTTAATGATGATGATAGTTGTATCGACGGTTGTTTGGATTTCAAGAAAGGTGAAGCGACAAAGCACTAATGCTCAATAATAAGATTTTACTGAAAATAAGAATATTTAGCCTTTGCGCCGTCCCTCCAGAATTTTCAAAAACGATCTACTCCTGATTTCTTTAATGGAAAGACCCGTTGCAATAACTTCTTGTTCTGATAAAGCGCCACAATTCAATCCCGTAAGAAAATAATTCAATAACCCCTGCCCGGTAGCAGCGTCATCGAATACTTCACCGGTCAGCGTGGCCCTTGCAGCACGATCTACAAAAATGCTCAGTCTGTGCCTGGCATCTTCATAGCTCTCCAGGAAGAATGAATACACCGCTGCATATCGTGTCGGGAATTGCCCAGGATGAAGATCCCAGCCTTGGTACAAGCCTTTGTAAAGCGAGTGGCGCGTATGATCGAAAGCCCGCTTCCATGTACGGTGTACAACCTGCATATTTTCTTTTTTCTGTGCAGAAGTAAGTTTATCGCCGCGATGTGGCCCGATTGGCATTACGTTAGTGGCACCATCAGCAAGCCAGATGCCTGTTCCCCCAAGGGCCACTTTCATTACAAAATGTGCAAAGTCATTGACAGGGTGACCCATATCCTGGTATTTGGCTGTGATTTTATTTGAGGCTGTGTAGTCATATGTTCCAAAAGCCGAAGCAATCATTCTGCCTTTAGCAGCCTCTACAAATCGAAGAAGGGGATTTTTACCGTCGTGATCCATGACGGCTTGTGTCGTCTCCACCATCATCTCGCATCGCAATGAACCCTTTGGGATAGCGGTAGCCGATTCAATTGCTTCGAACAACCTTACCAATGCAGTGACCTGCTCAGGAATGGTGACTTTGGGCAGCATCACCACAAAATTGTCAGGCAATTTCCCATTGGTCTTTTCCGAAAGGGCAGTAAGAAAAATATCCAGCGTGCGTGATCCGCGTTCTTTCAGATCTTCTGTGAAAGGCTTGATGCGTATGCCTATAAACGGCGGCAATGTCCTTTTCTCCATGGCTTTGGCTACTTCCAAAGCAGCCTTTACAGCGGTCTCATCTTCTTCCTGGTTCGACCGGTTTCCGAATCCATCTTCGAAATCAATCCGGAAATCTTCAATGGGTTCAGACTTCAGTTTTTGAATAACCTTGTTGTAGACTGTGTATGACAAGTATGCCGGATTGTTTTTAGCGTCAGCGATTTTTTTCAGTTTTTTCTCTAACGCAGTTATCGCCGACTTGCCTGCCGGGAGTTTATTGTAACCTTCAATTTGCAAGGCTTTAGCGAAAGCAACAAAATCAGGTGCATAGGTTAGGAGCGTATTCAGCGCTACTTCACCCATCCTTTGAGCTGAATTAAACTTAAATAAATCAGCACCACCATACACTGTATGAACCGGCTGACGATCAGGTTTTTCCCCTGGATAGATTTGCTGAAAATCCTTGTTGGCAGCACCGAGTTCAGTGAGAATGTCTGACTTTTTTTCCTGGGGTATGGATAGTTTCATGATTATTGCGTTAGGTACCGCTAACTTCCTCTGTATGTCGAATATCCAAATGGACTTAACAACAGGGGAATGTGATGGTGTGTTTTATCACTGATTTCAAATACAACCCTCACTACCGGGTAAAAGGATTTTACCTTTTGCGATTTGAAATAAGTTCCGGTATCAAAGATCATTTGGTACATGCCCGGTTTAATAATCTTATCCTTGGCCAAATCTGGAATGCGCCCGTCAGCATTGGTGACACCGGTGGCCATTGTCTCCCAGGCGCCCTTTCCTTTTGATTTCTGTAAAGCGATG
>DAOMZK010000244.1:0-4553 GCA_035438035.1 Cyclobacteriaceae bacterium
ATAATTTTCTCCAGGTTGTGCGCGAAGTTGGCCAGGATTACAATGGCCACTGCACCACTGTCCTTGAACTGGTGTTCCATCTCCCGCGGTGTGTACAAAGGATTGGTGTTAACGAGGATCAATCCTGCCTTCAGCGCACCCAGCATCGCCACGGGAAACTGGAGGATGTTCGGCATTTGTATCGCGATGCGATCGCCTGGCTTAAGCTTACACTCATTCTGGAGAAAGGAAGCAAAGTGTGTGGCCAACACATTCAACTCAGCATAGGTTATGGCCTTATCCATGTTTTCCACCGCGGGAACATCGGCAAATTTTTTACATGCGTCCTCCACCATGGCGGCCAGTGAGGGATAAGGCGGTTCGTTTACTTCTGCCGTCATGTAGGAAGGATATTGCTGCAACCAGGGGCGTTCATTCATAATTTCAATCGTTTGTCTGGCTAAAATAAGGGTTTTTTTAAGGGGATACACATTGGAATGAGATTAAGATTGCCACGGAAAGCAAGGAAAAAATGCAAAAGCCACAATTGCATTTTTTGGGTCTTTGAGCCTGTCTGTCGACAGGCAGCCTCAGTGGCTAAATAAATTAAGCCACAAAGACGCTAAGACTTAAAGAAGATCCATTCGTCCTTTCTGTCTTGTTTCACGCCTCAAATTCAAATACCTTTTGTTATCAAATCCTTCCCTATGAAACGCCTCCTCCCCCTACTCCTGATCATTGTTCTGTTCACATTGCAATGCACACAACCCCAGGGCGAAAAACCCGGACTGAAATTCCTGGTTTCATTCACCAAAGAAATGAGCGACCAGGCACAGGATGGCAGGTTGATACTGATGCTCGCCACCAACGACAAGTCAGAGCCGCGCAAACAAATCAACTTCGGATTGAAAACACAACTCGCTTTTGGCGTGGATGTAAATGGCATGCAGCCTGGCGATGATATCGCGGTGGATGCCGCTGCTTTCGGATTTCCGATACGCAGCATCGCCAACATTCCTCCCGGTGATTACTATGTGCAGGCACTCATCAACCGGTATGAAAATTTCACGCTCAAGAATGGCAAAACAGTAAAGCTTCCTCCTGACCAGGGTGAAGGACAGAAGTGGAACAACAAGCCTGGAAATTTCTTCAGTCGTCCGTTTAAAGTGAAAGTAGATCCGTCCAATCCCGAACCGATCAAGATTGTGATGGATCAGAAAATTCCGCCGGTGGAAGAACCCAAAGACACGAAGTATATCAAGCACATTAAGATTCAGAGTAAAATGCTGACAGAATTCTGGGGCCGTCCCACGTACCTGGGCGCTCACGTCTTGTTGCCGGAAGGATTCGATGAACATCCCAATGCACACTATCCGCTGATGGTCTTTCATGGCCACTTCCCCAGTGACTTTGGTGGCTTCAGTACCGAGCCACCACCGGCTGACATGGACACAACAGATTACAGTGAGCGATTCAGCATCTACGGACTTAAAAAAATTCAGGCACAGGAATCTTACAATTTTTATAAACAGTGGACCAGCAAAAATTTCCCGCGATTTCTAGTAATAGAAATTCAGCACGCCAATCCCTACTACGACGACTCCTATGCAGTCAATTCAGCTAACCTGGGTCCTTATGGCGATGCTATTATGGATGAACTCCTTCCTGAAATTGAATCAAAATTCAGAGGCATTGGTCAGGGATGGGCACGGTTTACCTATGGTGGCTCGACAGGGGGATGGGAAGCGCTGGCTGTCCAGATGTTTTATCCTGATGACTTCAATGGTTGTTTTGCAGCCTGTCCCGATCCGGTTGATTTCCGCGCCTATTGTCTCCTGGATATTTATAAGGACAAAAATGCATACTGGTATGACAGTGAATTTAAGAAGATGGCCAGACCAGCCACGCGCAATTATCTGGGCCAGATCAGTGCTACGATGGAAGAAACCAACCACTATGAATTGGTGCTGGGTACCCACAGTCGATCCGGAGAACAATTTGATATCTGGGAGGCTGTTTATTCACCCCAGGGTGAAGACGGTTATCCAAAAAGGATTTTCGACAAAGAAACCGGAGTAATCGATCAGGCCGTTGCGGACTATTGGAAAGAGAATTATGACCTGCGTTACATTCTGGAGCGCGACTGGAAATCCCTTGGCCCGAAGCTCGAAGGTAAAATTCATATTTATTGTGGCGACATGGATAATTACTATCTCAACAATGCGGTGTACCTGATGGAGGATTTCCTGAAGAAAACCAACAATCCGTTCTATCGTGGTGAAGTGGATTACGGTGACCGTGCAGAACACTGTTGGAATGGAGATCATAACAACCCGAACTATATTTCCCGTATGCGCTACAATACGATGTACCTGCCTAAAATTTTAAAACGCATACAAGAGCGTGCTCCGAAAGGGGCGGATACGAAAAGCTGGAAGTATTAAATCGTGGTAGTGTAGTGCTGTTTACTTTTAATCGAATAAGTGGATTAATGACAAATTGTTCTGAGTTGCGGATTTTGCCACTATCCATTCCATTCATAAATCAGTTGCAATTTTTGATTTCTTTATAATTATTCACCCAAATCCAAATTCAAATGTTTAACCTCATGTCCACCATAGGCATTATTATGCTTATCGCACTCATTGCGTTCCTGATTATTAAGGACCGAATAACCGAAGGTATTCCCGGAGGTAAAGCGGGGTCTCCCGGCATTCTTTTATCCATAAAGAAAAATTACATCTGGCTCATGATTGTGGCTGTATTCATGAGTCTGAGCTCGTGGCTGTTTTTCTTTTCCTATGCTGGTTATCAGTACTTTCTCGTCTATCCCAATGGAACAAAATCTGCCATCACTACTGAAGGTATAAAGTTTGCCCCCTTTGCCAGTGTACAGGAATGGAATAAAAACATTGACATCAAAACAGTAGCTAAAAATCCCGATCATGCCACTGATTTTAATTCTGAAGAAGGGATTTCAGAATTGGAAGGAATTATGAATCCCATCGACTTGCGTTTTATTGACCAGGTGACCGGCACGATGAATGTGACCACGCGGTTTGAAATTCCTGTTGATCACGAGCAGTTTATAAAGTTTGCAGTGAAGTACCGAAACATCACCAACCTCGTTCACAATACGCTGATCCCCACAATATCAGAACAGGCAAAAAATACAGGGTTCATGTTTGCTGCACAGGATTACATTTCAGGTGCTGCGCAAAGTTTCAAACAGACCTTTGAGGAACAACTGGAAAATGGTGCGTATGTGGTATTGAAAGAAGAAAAGCGCGACACTATTTATGAGGAGGTCGTCCAAAAAGGTCCGCGTCATATCAAGGAAATTCAGACTTCATATTCAGTGCAAAAGGTGTTGGATCCTAAAACACATAAGCCCGAAATTGTTCCCAACGAAATCAGCCTTTCGGGAATTAAAGTAAGCCAGGTAATCGTGGACAACGTAGTTCCCGATCCGGAATACCAGGCGCGTTTGAAAGAGCAGAAATCCGAGTCAGCCAAACGCCAGCTTGAACAACAAAAAATTGCTACCGCCAAGATTGCACAGTTGCGTGTAGTGGCGGAAGGTGAGCAGAAGAAAGCTGAAGAACGGGTAACACAGGAAGTGGAGCAGGTTAAAACTCTGATCCCTTTTGAGACCGAGCGCGAAAAAGAGAAAGCCAAGCTGGCCGCAGCCCAGATTGCCAAGGACCGTGCATCCATTGAAGCGCTTACCCTCGTAATCACACAAAAGGCACAGGCTGATGCAAATAAGTTGAAAGTCATTGCGGGCCTTACACCCCAGGAGAAAGCCTATTGGAAGTATCGTTCTGATTCAGTGATCTCTGGCAATCTTTCCAGGATGAACTGGCCCCAGATTTATTTTGATGGCGGTGCCGCCGGTGGTGGCAATCGCAATGTCGGAATGCTGGAAAGTTTAATCGGAGCGGATTTAGCAAAACAGATGCTGAATAAAAACAGGGATACTAATCCGTAAATTTTTTTAACTGCAGAGGCGCAAAGGAGCAGAGATTCAAACTCTGCGACTCTGCGTCTCAGTGGTTAATTTTTTAAACTCTATTCTGAACTATACTACCATTAAAGATCACACAACCATCCCAAACAGCCCCGTATAAAAACACACCATGACGGCTACGAGGATTCCGATGATGATTAATATTTTTCTGCCTGAAAGCATCTCCATTGTGTATCGCTCTCAAAAGTAGATGGACAATACTGGAACACGAAACCGAATTGACTCAACCGTCAATCCGGGTGACTGAACCGTAATAAATCATGATTAGAAAACCCTGAATAAGGTTTAACTTTTGCCTTTCTTATCAGAATGAATAAGTCACTGGACATGTTGATAGTGGGCGCTGGTCCGATCGGACTCACCTGTGGAATTGAAGCAAAAAAAGCGGGTCTTTCTTACTTCATTGTTGAAAAAGGTTGCCTGGTCAATTCCCTTTTCAACTATCCCGCCAACATGATGTTTTTCTCCACCTCCGAAAGGCTGGAGATTGGTGGAGTTCCCTTCATTTGCAACAATCCAAAACCCAGCCGTGTCGAGGCATTGG
>DAOMZK010000245.1:0-4549 GCA_035438035.1 Cyclobacteriaceae bacterium
ACAAACAATCGGCCACATCGGGTGGTTATTTCGATCATCTCACAGTAAAAGGCGTAAGTCCAAACTATGCATCCTTTGTTGGCGCCACAACCATTCGCACGTACGTGATAGGATATGCAGACCGCAAACCTACGCCCGGCGAATTGCAGCAAATGAAAGACCTGGTGAAGCAAGCCATGGAGCAAGGTGCCATGGGAGTTGGATCATCACTGATCTACGCTCCGGCCGGATTTGCTTCAACAGAAGAACTGATTGAACTCTGCAAAGTAGCCGGGCAATATGGCGGTATGTACATCACGCATATGCGAAGTGAAAGTGATAAAATCCTGACCGCCATGAATGAAACTTTCCGGATCGCCAGAGAAGCCAATGTGCCGGCTGAAATTTACCATTTGAAAATCAACCATGAACGGAACTGGAATAAAATTGATACCGTCTTGACTAAAATTGACAGCGCGCAAAAAGCCGGATTGAAAATCACCGCTGACATGTATCCATACGTGGCCAGTTCCACAGGACTGGTGGTACGCGTGCCCAACTGGGCGCAGGAAGGCGGAGCGACCCAGATGCGTGCCCGCTTTAAAAACCCCGTGACGCGGAAAAAGATATTGTATGACATGGAACATGGCATTCCGGATAAAAATTCAGATCCGAAGGATGTTTGCCTGATGGGTTTCAAAAAAGACTCGTTGTCCAAGCTCTACAAGGGCAAACGATTGGATGAGATCGCCTTGCTTCATGGAAAAAATGCCGATGAAACAGTTTTGGACTTGCTCGCTGCTGATCAATCTTCAATAGCTACACTTTACTTTCTGATTAATGAAGAGAACATGAAGCGGATGTTGAAGCAACCCTATGTGGGTATTGGATCAGATGGAGGAGCCCTCGCGCTTACTCCTGAATTCTTATCGCTGGGGGCTCATCCCAGGGCCTATGGAACATTTGCACGATTTCTCGGAAAATATGTGAGAGAAGAAAAGCTGATGACCCTGGAAGAAGCGGTACGAAGAATGACTGCGCAACCGGCAGCCAATTTAAAAATCAAGAAGCGTGGTTCACTGCAGACAGGCAACTTTGCGGATATCGTAGTTTTTGATCCGGATAAAATACAGGATCATGCCACATTTGAAAACCCACATCAGTACGCAACAGGGGTGAATCATGTATTTGTCAATGGGGTGCAGGTGCTGAAAAATGGTGAGCATACGGGTGCAAAGCCGGGGAGAGTGGTGAGGGGGCCGGGGTGGAGTGGGAGATGAGGAGATGGGAAGATGTGGGGATGAAGAGATGAACAAATGAGTAATCAACCCAAGGATAGATTTTCGAATTATGCAGCGGGGTATGCGGCTTTCCGGCCAACATACCCGGTGGAATTATATGAATTTATTCTCTCTCAGGTTGTTCAAAGGGATTATGTGTGGGATTGTGCGACGGGAAATGGGCAGGTTGCAAAAGACCTTTCTGCACATTTTAATAAAGTATTCGCAACGGACATCAGTGCAAGACAGTTGGAGAATGCGCATCAACAGCCCAACATTGAATACAGTATTTCACCGGCAGAGAAAACATCATTTCCGGATTCCAGTTTTGATTTGATCACAGTTGGGCAGGCGCTGCATTGGTTTGACTTTCCTTCGTTTTATGCTGAAGCGCTCCGTGTGTCTAAACCGGATGGAGTATTGGCAGCATGGGGATATGGTTTGGTATCCATTTCTCCGGAGATAGATATGCACATCTCCCATTTTTATAGATCGGTTATCGGCCCTTATTGGGACCCGGAGCGCAAGTGGATTGACGATCACTTCGGGTCCATCCCGTTCCCATTCAAGGAGATTCCGTCTCCGGAATTCAGCATTTCGCTTGAATGGACATTATTTGAATTGCATGGATACCTGACCACCTGGTCTTCGGTTCAGAAATACATAAGGGAAAATGAGGAGAATCCGGTTGATCTGCTCATTGAAAAACTCGGGTCGCTGTGGCCTGGAGCGAGGCTAAAAGTTATTTTCCCGCTTTTTCTGCGCTGCGGCAGAATTGAGAAATAATCATTTTTTAGGTCGCCATTGGTTGGCTCTGATATTTTTAGCTGCCCATGCCACAGTTTCACTGACCCGGACGGCTTTTGTTTCCGGCCGCTTCGCAGATTCGATCCAAAAGAAGATGATTTTCTTCGCACTGGGTGGGAAGGCATCAAAGTATTTTTTGGCCTTTTTGTTTCTACTAAGCCCCCTGGCAAGGTCAGCTGGCATTTGAAGCGCATCAATGGCATCCAGTCGTGTCCATGACCCATCTGCTTTTGCCTGCTTAATTTTTTCCATGCCGACGGTAGTCATCCGGCCTTCCTGAATCATACTTTCAATTCTTTCCTTGTTGATTTTACTCCAGACACTTTTGCTTTTTCTTGGAGCAAATGAAAGAAAGAAACTTTTGTCATCTCGCTTGTTGCCTTTGCTATCTATCCATCCAAAGCAGAGTGCTTCCTCGACGGCTTCAGCATATAGGACACTGCGCGTTCCAGAATTCTTATTGTAAAGAATAAGCCAGCACTTTTTTTCAGTAAGATGATTTTTGGTGAGCCATTTCCGCCAAGCTGCGCGGTCCTTTGCATAGAATTCATTTGGCTTTTCCACGAACGATTTGCCCCTGGTTGCCTCCGCCGAATACCGCTTACCGATCACCTTTTATTAAGCATACAACGCGTCCTTCTGTTCCGCCACCCTTTCGCTCTCAATATACTCATCATAGGTCATGAGTTTGTCGATAAATCCATTGGGGGAAATTTCCACGATGCGATTCGCTACGGTTTGAATGAATTCGTGGTCGTGGGAAGTAAATAATACGGCACCGGGGAAATCTTTCAATGCATTGTTAAATGCTGTTATGGATTCAAGATCCAGGTGATTGGTTGGTTCGTCAAGAATGAGCAGGTTGGCGCCGGCCAACATTACACGGGAGATCATGCACCTCATTTTCTCGCCACCGGATAACACATTACATTTTTTAAATACTTCTTCGCCCGAGAAAAGCATTTTGCCTAAAAATCCGCGTATGTATACTTCGTCTTTGTTTGGTTCCGCGGCAAATTGCCTGAGCCAATCAATGAGGTTGTCATCGGATTTAAAATAATCTTCGTTGTTGGCAGGCAGGTATGCGGGTGTGATGGTCTGTCCAAACTTGAAATTGCCGGAGTCCGGCTTGCGTTCGCCGGCAAGAATTTGAAAGAGTGAAGTGATCGCCACACTGTCTTTGCTGAGAAAAGCTATTTTATCGCCCTTGTTGACATACAGATCGAAATCTTTCCACAAGGATGCGCCATGAGCAGAGCAATGCAAATTCTCAATGTGAAGAATCTGGTCTCCCGCAGGTCGCGTTTGCTGGAAAATAATGGCCGGGTACCGACGGGTGGAAGGCTGAATATCGTCAATGTTGATTTTTTCGAGGAGCTTCCTGCGGCTGGTAGCCTGCCTGGACTTGGATGCATTGGCGCTGAAGCGCATAATGAAAGCCTGCAGCTCTTTCTTTTTGTCTTCTGCCTTCTTGTTGGCGGATGATCGCTGGGCGAGTGCAAGCTGACTCGACTGATACCAGAATGTATAGTTCCCCGTGTATAGTTTTACCGCATTGAAATCAATGTCCACAATATGCGTACATACGGTGTCAAGAAAGTGCCTGTCGTGTGACACCACAATGACCGTATTTTTAAACTCCAGCAGAAAATCCTCCAGCCAGCCGACGGTCTTCAGGTCAAGATCATTGGTAGGCTCATCGAGGATGAGAATATCCGGATTACCGTAGATGGCCTGTGCCAGCAACACCCTTACCTTCAGGTTGCCGCTTAGTTCTTTCAGCAGCTTAAAATGATCTTCTTCTGCAATGCCGAGACCGCTCAATAGTGCAGCGGCATCGGACTGCGCATTGTAGCCATTCATTTCAGCAAATTCAGATTCCAGTTCGGACGCCCGCACGCCGTCAGCATCTGAGAAATCGGGCTTGGCATAGATGGCATCTTTCTCCTGCATTACTGTCCAGAGCCGATTGTGGCCCATCATGACCGTGTCAATCACAGAGACTTCATCAAACACATAGTGATTCTGACGCAGCACGGCCATCCGCTTGCCCGGTTCCACGCTCACATTTCCCCGTGTGGGGTCTATGTCCCCCGAAAGGATTTTCAGGAATGTCGACTTTCCGGCACCGTTTGCGCCAATTACGCCGTAACAGTTTCCGTTGACAAACCGGATATTCACCTCATCAAACAACACCCGTTTGCCAAACTGAAGGGAGAGGTTATTGGCTGCAATCATTAGAAAAAAATTAAGCGGCAAAAATACGAAAACTTGCGTAAACGCATTGGTCAAGAGGATGCGAATTGCCAAGGTTTGATTTTTTCTTAAACGGTCTTGCCGGAGGCGCCTCACATTCCGGCATCCCTCATAAGTGATAACACATGAAAACCACGACTTTGGGTCTCCATTATATTTTAACTACTTTCAAATCCAACTAATATTTATTTCACATGCGATCAGTTGCTGCATTATTTATTTTCCTT
>DAOMZK010000246.1:0-4548 GCA_035438035.1 Cyclobacteriaceae bacterium
GCGCAGGGTTTACCGCTTGCCGGATCCCACTTCTGGCCGCGCCAGTCCGTAAGATTTTTGGGTGGTTCTTTCGTCATTCCTTCCCACCACACATCGCCGTCATCAGTTACGCCAACATTGGTGAAAATAGTATTGCTGGCGATGGATGCCATTGCGTTGGGATTGGTTTTTACATTGGTCCCTGGTGCCACACCAAAATATCCTGCTTCAGGATTGATCGCATACAATTTGCCGTCTTTTGAAGGTTTGATCCATGCAATATCATCTCCTACAGTTGTGATCTTCCAACCGTCAAGATCTTTCGGCGGTATCAACATGGCAAAATTGGTCTTTCCGCATGCACTTGGAAATGCAGCTGCCACATAGGTCTTCTCTCCTTCCGGAGACTGCACACCGAGTATCAACATATGTTCTGCCAGCCAGCCTTCTTCGCGGGCCATAGACGAAGCGATACGAAGTGCAAAACACTTTTTACCCAATAATGCGTTTCCGCCATAGCCTGAACCATAGGAAGCAATAGCCCGGTCTTCCGGATAATGGACAATATATTTAACGGTGGGATTGGTTGGCCATTTGCTATCGGCCTGACCCGGGGTGAGTGGAGCACCCACCGAATGAAGACATTTCACAAATTCACCCTCCGGGCCCAGCACATCCATGACCCGCTTTCCCACCCGCGTCATGATATGCATGTTTACCACAACGTATTCAGAATCTGTAACCTGCACCCCAATGTGCGAAAGGTCAGAACCAACGGGCCCCATACTGAACGGAATGACATATAATGTCCGGCCCTTCATGCATCCCTCAAAAAGTTTTTTGAGTTTGGGCTTCATTTCTCTCGGATCAACCCAATTATTGGTCGGCCCGGCATCCTCTTTCCAGCGACTGCATATGTAAGTTCTGTCTTCGACGCGCGCCACGTCGCTGGGATCCGAGAAACAAGCAAAACTATTTGGTCGTTTTGCAGGATTCAACCTGATAAACGTACCTTTCTCGACCAGCTTTTCACACAACTCATCATACTCCGCTTTGGATCCATCACACCAGCGCACTTCTTCAGGCTGGCAGATGCGGGTCATTTCAGCGACCCATTCTTTCAATTCATCGTGTTGAATTTTATAAGTACTCTTCGTACCAATCGGCTGAGACATAGATTATTGATTTTTGATTCAGATTGGGCTGCAAATTAGGAATTGTGATATTCAAATGAAAGTATTTCAATCGATTGAAAAGGGTCAAATAACAGGATTATGGATGATTAAAGTCAGTCACCATTCGGTAGCCTTAATCCCATTTTTTGCCCACAAAAGCGCTATGGCTCCAGCATTCAATGGCCCTGACTTATCGATATTATCGTTCATCTTTTCAGCTCCATTCACAAAGGCCAAAAGCTTTCCCTGCCTTTAATGTGGCATTGCGTTAACCTTCTATTGAAAGTATATTTGGCAAAATTTTATGCTGTGGATAGAAAAGTAAAAGTTGGGATAGTTCAGATGTCATGCAGTGCCGTGCCATCCGAAAACCTGGCAAAGGTGAAGCCCAAGATCATTGAGTTGGCCAAACAGGGCGCTCAAATCATTTGCCTTCAGGAGCTCTTTACTTCTCTTTACTTCTGCGATGAAGAGAATCACGATAATTTTAAGCTGGCTGAACCCATACCCGGTCCCTCTACTAATTTTCTTGCTCTATTAGCGAAGGAATACAACATCGTTATTATTGCTTCTCTCTTTGAAAAACGTGCCGAGGGATTATACCACAATACTACTGCAGTGATCGATGCCGGCGGTGAATATCTTGGCAAGTACAGGAAAATGCACATCCCCGATGATCCCGGCTATTATGAGAAATTCTATTTTACACCGGGCGATCTGGGTTACAAAATTTTCAAAACGAAGTTTGCTTCCATTGGTGTTTTGATTTGCTGGGATCAATGGTATCCCGAAGCTGCCAGGATTACGGCACTGATGGGGGCCGAAATATTATTTTATCCCACGGCAATCGGCTGGGCCGAAAGCCAGGACCAGGCGACCAACGAAGAGCAATACAATGCCTGGCAAACTATCCAGCGCTCGCATGCCGTTGCCAACGGTGTTTATGTTGTCTCTGTAAACCGCGTGGGGTATGAAGGACCAATGAAATTCTGGGGCGGATCATTTATCTCCAACCCATTTGGCAGCATTATGTACAAAGCTCCGCATGACAAGGAAGTTGTGCATGTAGAAGAATTGGACATGGCTAAAAGTGACAGATACCGAACGCATTGGCCGTTTTTGAGGGACAGGAGGATTGATTCTTATGACCCGATATTGAAGAGATATATTGATTGAGAGCTGTGGAGATGTGGAGTGAATATTGGAGAGTGAAGAACAGAAGAACAGTAGAAGAGTAGAATACGCCAGATGATAGAGACACCAAAGCAGTTGGGATACCATTTCCCGGCTGAGTTTGAAAAACATGAGAGCACCTGGCTGAGCTGGCCGCACAAGGAGGCATCCTGGCCGGGAAAAATTAAAAGCATCTACCCTGCTTATTCCTTCTTTGTAAAATTGCTGGCACAGTCGGAGAAAGTAAACATCAATGTGGCTGATGAGGCCATGAAGGTTTCTGCCTCTGCCCACCTGGAAAAGGCGGGTGCCAATCTTCTACAAATTCAATTTCACTTCAATCCCACCAATGACGCCTGGTGCCGGGATCACGGACCAGCCTTCCTCATCAACAAGAAAGAGAAGAAAAAGGTCATTGTGGATTGGGGTTATAATGCATGGGGGGGTAAATATCCTCCCTTCGACCTGGATGATGTGGTCCCTACGCGAATTGCAAATCATTTAAAGTTGCCCGTTTTCAATCCTGGCATTGTCATGGAGGGCGGCTCAGTGGATTTCAATGGCGCGGGCACTTTGATCACTACAACCGCCTGCCTACTCAATAAAAACAGGAATCCCCATCTCAATCAGAAGCAAATTGAAGAATATTTGATCCATTACTATGGCGTTGAACAAATATTGTGGCTGGGTGAAGGTATTATCGGCGATGATACAGATGGACACATCGATGATATCACCCGCTTCATCAATAAAGATACTGTCGTAACGGTTGTAGAGGAGAATTCCTCCGATGAAAATCATGAACTCCTCAAGGAGAATCTCAACGGTCTGAAGAAAATGAGATTGCTCAACGGTAAGCAACTTAACATTATCGAATTGCCCATGCCGTCGCCAGTCATTTATGAAGACCAACGTCTGCCGGCTTCTTATGGTAATTTTTATATTTCCAACAGATATGTGATTGTCCCCACTTTCCGTGATAAGAATGATCACCGGGCACTGGAAATCTTAAGCAAGGCTATGCCTAATTATGAAATTGTGGGGATTGATTCGACGGATATCATTTGGGGACTCGGAAGTTTTCATTGCTTGAGTCAGTAGGAGCCGGCGGTTTAAAACAAAGTTGTCTCAAGTCCTGATTCTCATTAGAGTTCCGGACTAACAGGATATTTTTACCACGTATCATTTGATCTCAAATAGCTTCCGTTGGATCGTAGTCTCCCTCCTGTTCTTCGCCACCACGATCAACTACCTCGACCGGCAGATCCTCGGATTACTTAAACCGTTGCTGGAAAAGGAATTTCTCTGGACTGAAACTGATTTTGCACACATCGTCATGGCCTTTACAGCAGCGTATGCCATCGGCCTCCTATTCTTCGGCTGGCTGATTGACCGACTGGGAACAAAAATTGGTTATACAATATCTATTGTAATCTGGAGCATTGCCGGCATGCTCCATGCCGTTGCCAAAAGTGCTACTGGATTCAGCTTTGCGCGAATTGGCCTTGGGATTGGCGAAGCCGGAAATTACCCTGCCGCTATGAAGAGTGTAGCCGAATGGTTTCCAGACAAAGAACGCGGACTCGCCACCGGAATCTTTAATGCTGGAACCAGTGTCGGCGTTGTCGTTGCATTGACTATTGTACCCTGGATATTAACTTTCTATGGTTGGCAGGAGGTGTTTTGGATCACAGGCGCATTGGGTTTTGTATGGCTGATATTCTGGATTCTATTGAACCAAATCCCATCCCTACACAAACGATTAAGTAAAACAGAACTGGAGCTGATCCAATCGGGACAACACAGTGAAGTAATTTCTTCGCCCACTCACTGGATCAGACTGTTTTCATCGAAGTCAACGTGGGCTTATGTAACAGGTAAATTTTTAATCGATCCCATTTATTGGTTTTTTCTATTTTGGTTACCTTCCTACTTCTCAACAACGTTTCAACTGGATCTGAAGAAACCCAGTATTCCGCTCATGCTTATTTATGCTTCGACGACGCTGGGCAGTATTGGCGGTGGATATTTCTCTTCCCAGCTCATCAGCCGAAAAGGAATGTCAACTTTACAGGCCAGGAAAACGGCGCTTCTTATTTTTGCAATCTGTGAATTAAGTATACTTTTCCTGCCAACCGTAACGCAAGTCTGGACGGCCGTGGCCTTGCTGAGTTTTGCTGTGGCGGTACACCAGGCATGGGCGACCAATATTTTTACAATT
>DAOMZK010000247.1:0-4533 GCA_035438035.1 Cyclobacteriaceae bacterium
ATGCCCTGTGGATACAAGGGGCCCAACCTTATTGTAATGAGATGTAGAATAGATGTATTGAGCAGCAGGGACCCTTGTGCGGGGTCAGTATTTGCCGTATCCTTTAATCACGACATTACCGGTGCCATCCTCACGGCAAGGGTATCCAAATTCCCTTTGACGCTGACCGGCATCATGAATAGTCTGATAAAATTCATCGAGAAACCGGGCGGTGTTCTTTTTATATTTTTCATCCAGTAATGGATTCTCCGAGTAGGTCTTATAAATTTCACTTTTTAATTCATCGAAAAGTGCAAAGGCGTCATTGAGCTGTGACAGATCGGTTAAGCAATATCCACGATAACGCCTTTGCCGCACGGAGGACATTTCAAGTTCCGTCGCCGGTTTGGCATACGGTGCGGAGACCATGCCGGAGTGGTCAAAATCATACGGTACCGGAATAAAGAGATCGCCTTTTTGGTTGTTAATAAGTTTCACATTCTGGCGGTACTTGACCGACCAATCCGTATTGGCAATCAGGTATTCGAACACAGCCATTTTATGAAAGATTTCAAAGTTAACTTGTTGGGGAAGGAGAAGTCTCTTCTCTTCAATAACCGACCCGTTCCGCGCGGCCATTTGATTTTCATCTTCCAGCAGTATACCGTATAACGGCTTCGATGTTTTGTGTTTCTCCGTGTCATCATACACTACCCGAACCAATCGTGCGCGGAAACTTTTTTCCGTCACGAGGTTATAGAGTTTGTACACGAGATATTCCCGGATCACATATTCGTCACCCTTGCAAGGTGTGACCAGCTTTAATTTTTCCTGTCCGGCGAAAAAGGAATCGGCCGGCACATTTTCTTTTGGAAAGTTGAGCAGGAGGGGAGGGTAAAAGCAATTGCCGGCTTTTTTTCTGAAATGACCCCGGGTTTTGACTTTCAACTCAATGGACACAACGCTGCTGTCCGCTTTTTTATAGGAGAGCGTGGCCGGATGATATTCAGATTGATCGGCGAGGTCTTTGAAAATGGTGTTCAGATTGCCGGAAAGCTCGAGGTTGATCACCTCTGAGGAATCAAACAATCCGGCTGGATCAGGGGCAGTTTCTGACTTTTCTACCGGTTTGTGTTTTGCCGGAGAGAAGGGTAAGAACAGAACCAATGCCAGTATCCATTTCACGCCAGTAGTGTTTTAGTTATTAAATATAGATAATGAACTTTGATTAGGACAATGCTTTCAAAAAAAAGTATATTGTGCATTCGCATACCCAAATGCAACCTAAAGTTTGATTGTGGATAAGACCATTTTTACAGAATATTTTGCAATACGCCTGCTCATCAATGCGGTGAGCATGATCATCCTCATCCGCATCATATACTATAAAGTCTACAACAGGAAAGACCTGTTCACCCCTTTCTTTCTCCTCAACTTTATCATTTTCCTCCTGGCCTACATGCTGAAAGTTAGCGGCGGATTTGATTCAATGGGTAGCGCTTTCGGCTTGCTGGCGGCATTTTCCCTGTTACGCTTCCGTACCAGTTCCCTGACCATGAAAGACATGACGTATTTGTTTATTGTGATGACGGTTGGACTAATCAATTCTGTGTTGGTTGGGAACTATACTGAAATTATTGCAGTTAATGGCGTTATCATCACTGCCGTCTTCGCCACCGACGGCAATATTCTCATGCGCGGTGAAAAGACCAAGACGATTGAAATCGAAAGCCTGCAATACATTAAACCCGAACACAAGGCAGAGCTCCTGAAGGATATAAAAGAGCGCACAGGTCTCGACATTCAAAAAATCACCATCGAGCATATTGATTTCGTGAGAAACAGGGCGTCGATTACGGTGTATTATTATTAGGTACGGAACCTTGTGTGATCCTCTACCTGCCGAGTTCTTTCAATGCATTCACAAGGACATCCAACTCCTCAGTTGTCGTGTACAGGTTCGGGGTGATCCTGCACCCCTGAACGTTGCCCCGCTCAATCGCCACAGTAAAGATTTTATATTTCTTTAATAAAGTCTCGGCGAGGAGGGAAGGTTTCATTCCCCTGATCCCTACATTGGCAATGCCGCAAAAACGTGCCGGTTCAGCCGGTGTATTCACAACTACATTAGGAAGATTCCTCACCTGTCCCGTCCAGTAATGCTGAAGATAGCGCAGTCTTGCTTCTTTCCGCTCCGGACCAATGGTGCTGTAGTAGTCAATGGCATTCGCGATCGCCAGGTCTGTATGAACCGGATGCGTCCCTATATGATTGAGCCGCAGGATATCATCTTCTTTCAAATCATCTTCGGCCAGCAACGGCCATACTTTTCCGATGTGCTCTTTCTTGGCGTACAATATTCCTGCTCCCAGCGGAACGCTGAGCCACTTGTGCAGACTGGAGCCATAAAAATCGCAATGGAGGTCAGGTATTTTGAATTGAAAATGAGCAATAGCATGCGCACCATCTACCATGACCAGTACTCCTTTGCTGTGGGCCATATCGCAAATCTTACGTACAGGAAGAATCTGTCCTGTAATGTTTACCATGTGGCACACCATCAGCAGCTTTGTCTTTGAAGTGATCGCGCCGGCATAGAGATCAACAATTTCTTCGTCGGTTTTGGGATGATTCGGAAGCGAAACCATTTTGTTCACGACGCCAAACCGCTTGCCCACCATTCTGAACATGTTGTTCATCGCTTCATAATCCTGCTCGGCCATCACAGCTTCGTCGCCGGCTTTCCAGTTGAGCCCGCCAATCACCATATCGAGTGATTCAGTCGTGTTGCGGGTGATGATCAGTTCGTCAGCCGGACAGCCGGCAAGTCTGGCCAGTTTAGCCGCAACATTTTTCTTATTGTCCGATTGAACCGTTCGCATGTAATAGGAACCCTGGTAATTGACTTCACGTACGTGTTTGATAAAATTCTCCAGTGTCTCCTCCGGTAAAATGCAGTAGTATCCATTCTCCAGATTGATGTAGTCCGGCTTGAGTTTATAGCCGGAGCGAATTCCTGCCCAGAAATCTTCGTCTTTGGCGACTTCCTCAGCGGGTAAATGATTTACCTGGCTTACCCATTCAGCCAACGCATCCAATGAAGCGAAGCCAGTGACTCCCAGAAGGGACATTTTTTTCAGGAATGATCGCTTGTCCATAATATTCTTATTAACTATTGTATGATTCGACTGACCTCTTCGATGACAAAGTCAATTTCTTCTTCTGTATTGTACAATGAAATTCCGAACCGTGTTACACCACCCTTTTCAAGCAGGCCGAGAATCTCGATGGCCCGGATCGCATAGAAATGTCCATCCCAGGCACAGATATTTTTCTTTGCCAGCTGCGCACAGACTTCAGTCGGCGTTTTTCCCTTGGCTGTAAATGAAACGGTGGGTGTTCGGGCCGTGGAGGAGAAATCCTGCCCCACGAGGGTAATGCCTTCAATTTTTTTCAGTCCGTCATATAGCCTGCTGGCCAATGCATGCTCCCGTTGTGCGATAGCATGGTAGGCATCCACCAGTTTTTCCCGCAATGAATGTCCTGAACCCAGGCTGGCCAGGAAGTGCACAGCAGCATTCACACCAGCGATTGCGGCATGATTGAGCGTGCCGGTTTCAATAGATTCCGGCGCCTGCTGACCTGCCGTTCGAAGCCGGTCTGTTTGCAAACGATCAAGTATGCCCGGCTTACTGTACAGCAGACCCACATGCGGTCCGTAAAATTTATATGCGGAGCACAGTAAAAAATCGCAACCAATATCCTGAACGTTGATACTGAAGTGAGGAGCATAGTGAACCGCGTCGAGCAACAGCCAGGCATTGTATTGATAGGTAAGTTCGCGAACCAGTTTAAAATTATTGGCGGTACCTATAGAATTAGCCGACATGCCCATGCACACTAGCCGCGTATTCTCGTTGATCTTTGTTTTGAAGTCTTCGTAGTCAAGCAGTCCGCTGGACAACAATTTCACTTCTCTTACTTTAATTCCATGCTCACGCAACGTCAGCCAGGGTCCGCGGTTGGCTTCGTGGTCAAGCTGGGTGATGAGCACTTCATCACCGGCACGCAGTGTTCTGGACATGGCACGGGACAAAGCAAAATTCAATGTCGTCATGTTCTGTCCGATGGAAATAGTATGCGGCCCTTCGGCGCCCAGTAGCGCTGCGACAGACGAACGCATTTCAGCAATGATTCGGTCTGTTTCTTTCGTGGTTACAAATTCACCATGGGTATTGGCATTGGAATGCATGTAATAATGAGTGATGGCATCGATCACCATCTGGGGGACTTGTGTGCCGGCTGGTCCATCAATAAAAACTATGGGCGGATTATTGTGCCTTTGCTGGAGGGAGGGAAACTGTTTCCGGATAGCGGGAATATTTAAAACTGAAGCCATGGTTTTAACAAATCAAGATAAGTAGACTATTGAAATTATAGACAAATGGTTAGCAATGAAATCTAAAGGTAATGTTACTATTTTACCTTTCCTGTAACCTTGTTGCAGGCCAATGCAATTTATAATTACATTTCCGCCCTTATTCCATCTAAACT
>DAOMZK010000248.1:0-4502 GCA_035438035.1 Cyclobacteriaceae bacterium
TATGGTGTTCAGATAAGATAATGCTCAGGCTCTATCTGCACTGGTCTCCATCAGCGGTCAGTCAGTAATGCAAGGGACGAAACAGATAACCACGCTGAAAAGAATGGTTACAACTACGGCAATATTTTAGCCAATCCGTTAAGTGAAGTTTTGAAAATCATGCTTTCATTTTATTGAAGCATGTTGACCAATTGTTGTGTCAGTGCCTTCCGGGCAAACGGGGAGACATCACGTATCTCTGCTCCCATTCCCTTTTTCCAAAGTTCAAATCGTTTCAGGAGCAAACTTTGTGTTCGTGAATCATTATTCCGCTCAATCATCTCCCCTGCATTTGATTGCTTCAGAATTTCCGCCGCATCTCCATTTTCAGGCCCAATGCCTAAAATGAAATTTCCGGAAGCAAGGTATTCAAAAAATTTCCCAGGCAGATTTCCAGGAGCAAGGGCGGTATGCGCCAGTATCAGCAATTGAATATCCGTTCCACCATACAACTTCAGCAGTTCAGCATGAGGAACCGTCTTTGTAAAAACGACCATCTGTGAAAGCAATGCATCCTCTTTTACAAATTCAATGAAAGCTGAATTCACTGATCCTATAAATTCAATTTTTGTTTGTCTTTGAAATTCCGGATCTCCAGCCAATGTTCTGACCGCGTTCATGAATGGCCGTGGATCGCGCAACTCATCCACCATGCCAATGTGACGAATGGTGAATTTCTCTGTCCGGATTCTTTGTATGTCTTTAAAATCTTCCTCGTCATAGCCATTCGTAATGAGCTCCACTTTTTTGCCACCCAGTGCTTCAAAGCGTTTGACATGGTAGGGCGCAATGGTGATTACTTTATCCGCGCTGGTCAAAACTGCTTTCTCCAGTTTCTGATGACGCCTCCTTGCCCATTGCGAAAGCGACAGTGTATCCAGCAGGTCCCACTCGCTCCAGGGATCGCGCATATCCGCAATCCAGCTCAACGACGGATTTTTTTTCTTGAGTTTCAATCCAATCAGGTGCAGGCTGTGTGGAGGACCCGTGGTGATGATGGTATTGACTTTATTCGATTGGATCAAATCAGTCAAAATAGTAACAGAAGGCTTCACCCAAAATATCCGGGCATCGGGTATAAAGAGATTGCCCCGAATCCAGCCTGTTATTTTCTGGAAAAAACTTTTCTTACCTGTGGAAACCACATCCACCTGGTTTATTTTTTTCTTTCCAAAAACAGAAGCAATGAAATTGAATAGTTTGTACGGCTCCCAGATCGGAAAATGAATAATTTCTGCTACTGCCGGCACATCATTGAGCAGGCTGTCATCACGAACTTCGAACGAAGGATTTTCGGGTGTAAATACAATGGGCTCCCATCCGAACTGTGGAAGATATTTGACGAATTTCAGCCAACGCTGAACACCACTGCCGCCGCTGGGAGGCCAGTAGTAGGTGATGATGAGAACTCTTTTAAGAGATTGGACTTCAGTGTTGGGTACTGGGTCTTGGGTCTTGGCTGATGGCATGCGAAGGCGAAGTTAAGAGGTATTTCTTTGCGTCATTGCGCCTTTCGCGTGAAATGTATTCTGTAATCGGTAGGTCAGTGGATCAGTAGGTCGGTTGCTATTCACAACTATCATTCATTATCCTCTTCAATTCCTAATTCCTATCCCACTAAAAGAATCAAGCTTTCCATTCCGATAGACACTCTTCCCATTCACAAAAACCATTTCAATTCCATCCGAGAATTGATTCGGATTTGTCACTGTCGCTTTGCCATTTACTTTGGCAGGATCAAAAACAGTAAGATCGGCCCAGGCATCATCAGCGAGAACACCTCTGTCTTTCATGGCTGGCAGGATTAAATTCCGTGGCATTGTGGTGATCTTACCCAGGATACTTTCCAGGGACATGCCAATGTCAAGGCCGTGGCGGATGGCCGTTGAAAAGCATCCCGCACCACGCGGATGAGAATTGGCGTGTGGTTCGTATTCAATGCCGCCGTCAGACCCGATCATACAAAAATCCTCTTTCAATGCAAGATCAACGGTTGTCGCCAACGGCATCGTTCCTTCAGGCACCGCTGCCAGCCTTCGTTGCTCCCGGTATTTTGCAAAACTCTGCGCCGTAAGCCGCTCACCGGTGCCTACCAACTGAAGATCATTATACGTCAGTCCGTAGCGTTTCTGCCATCCTTCATCAAATCGTGTAGAATGGAGATAGGTAGCCCAATAAGAATATGGATAAACGCAACAACTCATTCTCAGGCCCAGGGCGTTGGCGGTTCTTAATTTATCAAGCGCTTCTTTCATGTGAAAAGTTCCGCCTGTAGAATGCAAGTGGTCGATATGAACCCTTGCGCCACTTTCTTTTGCGAATCGGATTGCCTCGTCAACACCTTCCAGTTCCTGTTCTGTTGAGGAATATCGAAGATGCAAAAAGAAAGTGCGGTCATACTGCTTTGCCAGCTTCGCATACTCCAGCACTTCCTCATAAGGCGTGGGCATGTATTCAATGCTGTGTGATACGCCAAGTGCTCCTTCATCAAGGCATTTCTCCACTCGACGTTTTCTTTCTGAAAGCGTCGAACTAGCGTAGCGTATCCTCATGATAGAAGTAGATACACCAAAGTTGATAGCGTGCGGCTTGGGACCAAATGTCCTATAGTAGGCGGCCGTATCCGGACTACCACCGTGCATTTGCAACGCTGTGGTGACGCCGTCTGACACTTTAAACTTTTCAAAAATGGTATAGGTTTTCTCCGGGTTGGCGGCATTGTCGGCAAGAATGTCAATGAATCCCGGGGAAATAATTTTACCCGGCACCTGAATTATTTCTGTACCCTGGAGCGTGCTGGGTTGCCCGATTTTTAACTTACCTGCTTCGTCGATTCCCACATCCAATATTTGCCATTGATTTTTATAAAAGCACTTCCCTCCCCGCAAAACTGTTTTCAACTGGGACTGCTCATCCATTGAAATAGCCACTGGTGACCAGCCTGTTGAAGCGGCGGCGGCCATGGCGCCAGCAGCCTTCATAAATTGTCTTCTCTTCATTATTCCTTTTTCAGCTTGATAGATGAATCAATATAGTTGACGATTCCCTGCCAGTCATCCGGCTTAAACCAATGAATATCCGAATCCTTTCTAAACCAGGTAAGCTGACGCTTTGCATAGTGTCGGGAATTTCGCTTCAGCAAACGGATGGCTTCTTCCTTTCCATAGGCACCCTCCAGGAATCCAAATATTTCACGGTAGCCTACGGTCTGCAACGCATTCAGATGGCGCTGGTTAAAAAATCTTTCAGCCTCTTCGAATAATCCATTCCGTATCATCTCATCCATTCTGTTGTCAATCTTCTCATACAGTACAGGACGCTCCAGTTCGAGACCGATTTTCAAAACATCGAAGGGAAGATCGGCTTTATTTTTTGAATGGTATCCTGAGAAAGGCTGACCCGAGCCACGGATAACTTCCAATGCCCGCATCAGTCGTTGCGGATTTTTCCTGTCCACCACTTCGTAATATTCCGGATCCTGTAAGGCTACCTCCTGCTGGAGCCAGGACAACCCCTTGGAATCATACTCTTGTCTAACTTGTTTACGTACCGTGTCCGGGATTTCCGGCAGGTCATCAAATCCCTCAATAATTGATTTGACATACAACCCGGAACCTCCGCAAAGGATAACCAAGTCATGTTGTTTAAACAGGCTATCAATCACTTGGCTTGCCTCCAGACCGTAGGTACCAGCATCGTATTCCTCTTCTACCGACTTTGTATTAATAAAGTGATGTTTTACAGCATTCAATTCATCAGGCAAAGGTTTGGCTGTGCCCACTTCAAGCTCTTTATAAATCTGTCGTGAATCGGCAGAAACAATTTCCGTTTGGAAATGTATGGCCAGCCGGATCGCTAAACCCGTCTTTCCCACCGCAGTAGGTCCCACAACTACAATCAGCGTTTTACGTGCCATGCTTCCGTAAAGGAAAAGAAAAGTTTATCATCAGGATATAAACCCATAAAATTTTGTCCCGGTTTACCATTTGACTTCCGTCTTTTATACCTTGCAATCAAAATTCGCCACTACGAATGATCAAGTACACCAATCAGTTCCTCGTTAAACTTGAAGATCTTATTGCAGAATCCGACTATTTTCTCCGGTATGAAAAGGGAAATTTTAAGTCCGGTTATTGCCTGCTTCGCGATCAAAAAATCATCATAGTAAACAAATTCTTCACCACGGAGGGCAAGATCAATATCTTATTGGATATCCTCCGCAACGTCGCTTTGAATACAACCCGTTTCAGTGAAAAGAATGTCAAGTTGTATGAAGAGTTAACGCAGGAAGAAGTGAAACTTTAGTCATTGAAAATTACATTTTTGGGAACCGGTACATCGCAGGGGGTGCCCGTGATCGGGTGCGATTGCCCTGTATGCACTTCCCTCGACTACCGTGACCAGCGCCTCCGTTCTTCAGTTTTCCTTGAAACAGATGGTGGCAACCTGGTCATCGACACGGG
>DAOMZK010000249.1:0-4500 GCA_035438035.1 Cyclobacteriaceae bacterium
CTCAGCGTCTCCGGAATTGAAAACAAGAAACAAGCTTTCCGACCCTTATTACCGGATGTCAGATTTATTGAATTCAATAATCTGAAAGATCTGGATCAAATATCATCCCGGACTGCCTGCGTTATCATGGAGACAATCCAGGGTGATGCCGGCGTAAGAATCCCGGATGATTTCTACATGAAAGCCGTTCGAAAACGCTGCGATGAGACCGGCGCCTTAATTATCCTGGATGAAATTCAATGTGGTATGGGTCGTACCGGCAAATTGTTTGCCTTCGAGCATTTTGACATCGTGCCCGACATTCTCACCATCGCGAAAGCTTTTGGCGGAGGGCTGCCCATGGGGGCATTTATCTCCTCGCAAGAGAAAATGCGGTCCCTGACCTTTGAACCCATGCTGGGGCATATCACCACATTTGGAGGAAACCCCGTATGCGCTGCTGCCGCACTTGCTACTTTGGAAGTAATTGAAAGTGAACAAATCCTTCGTGAAGTGGAATCAAAAGGAAAAAAGATTGAATCTCTTCTTCAACACACTAAGATCAAGGCCATCCGTCGCAAGGGACTGATGTTTGCAGTTGATTTTGATTCTGAAGATCGTGTCAATCGCATCGTCGAATACGCTAAAAAGAAGGGTGTGATCTGTTATTGGTTCCTCTCCCATCCACACAGTTTCAGGATCGCACCGCCACTGAATATTACAGATACCGAAATTGAGGAGGCTTGTGGGGTGATTTGGGAGGCTATTGAGAACTCGTAAGAGGTTAGAGTGAAGAGTGAAGAGTTAACCAATCTTCTCAACCACAAGATTGTGATTCGTGTATATGCAAATATCGGCTGCAATGTGGAGGCTTTCTCTTACCATGTCTTCAGCCGTCATCTGGGGTGCAAACTTCTTCATCGCCAGGGCTGCTGATTGGGCATACATAGCTCCGGACCCGATGGCCGCAACTGAATTGTCTGGTTCCAGCACATCGCCTGTACCTGAAAGCACCAGCAATTCATCCTTGTTTGCGGTGATCAGCATTGCTTCCAGTCTGCGAAGTATTCTATCGCTGCGCCAGTCTTTAGCCAATTCGATGGCTGCACGTTTCATATTGCCGCTATACGCATTCAGTTTCTCATCGAAGCGATCCAAAAGTGTAAAGGCATCCGCTGTGGAACCGGCAAAGCCGACCAGGATCTTACCATCCTGCAGCTTCCTGATTTTCCGGACGTTACTCTTGGCAATGGTATTGCCCATTGTAGCCTGACCATCGCCGCCGAGGGCAACCTGGCCATTGTGATGGACCGCCAGTATGGTAGTGGCATGGATAACGTTAGACACTGGGTACTGATTACGATTTACGAATGACGATTTATAATTAGTCCCTATATCAATATCCTGACCGGGTCTTCCAGGAGGCCCTTGAGGGTCTTGAGGAAGGCGGAGCCAACCGCTCCATCGACAGCCCGGTGGTCACAAGACATGGTCACTTTCATAACGTTGCCTGGCACCAACTGGCCATTCTTCACGATGGCTGTTTCTTTAATTCCACCGACCGCCAGAATGCAGGCATCGGGAGGATTGATGATGGCTGTAAATTCTTCGATGCCAAACATGCCCAGATTGGAAATGGTAAAAGTACTTCCCTCCCAATCGCTGGGTTGCAGCTTTTTATCATGTGCCTTCTGAGCCAGGTCTTTCACTTCCACTGCGATGTGCGACAGGGATTTATTGTCAGCAAAACGAATTACCGGAACCAGCAAGCCATCAGCAACAGCCACTGCCACGCCTATATGAATATGATGATTCTTCCTGATTTTTTCTCCTAGCCAGCTCACATTTACATCCGGATGCTGGCGCAGGGCAGCTGCCACGGCTTTGATCACCATATCATTGAATGATATTTTTACCGGCGCAATTTCATTCATGCTTTTGCGAGCCTCAACCGCTTTGTCCATGTTGATTTCCATCGTGAGATAGAAATGTGGCGCGGTGAACTTGCTTTCGGATAATCTCCTGGCAATTGTTTTCCGCATCATAGAAACCGGCACTTCTTCGAAACTCTCTTTGCCCACCACTGCAGGGAGAACAATTGACGCTGACGCTTTGCCTGTTGCCCCGGATTTACCGGAAGCACCTGCGGGCGTAGCTGACGGCTTGAAATTCTCCACGTCGCGTTTAGTAACGCGACCCGCATCACCCGATCCCGGAACCTTCGAAATATCATATCCAAGATCCTTCGCCATTTTCTTTGCCAATGGAGAAGCTTTCACCCTGCCATTGCTGTGACTTTCTTCTGCAATGGGTTGAGAGGCGCTTGCGGAAGTTTCAGTCTTAACAGGCGCTGACTCAGATGCTTTGGGAGCCGAGCCTTTGGATTGGTGGGCCTTTAATAAAGTCTGCCAATCCGCATTCTTTTCTCCAATGATGGCCAGTACTCCGTTGACTACTACTGGCTCCTTTGCCTTCGCCCCGATGTAGAGTAATGTTCCTGTGTTGTATGATTCATACTCCATCGTGGCCTTATCCGTTTCTATTTCCGCAAGCAGTTCACCTGATTTTACTGCATCGCCGACTTTTTTATGCCATGCCGCTATGACTCCTTCAGACATTGTATCACTCATCTTAGGCATCAGCACAATTTCAGCCTTGATTCCCGAAGTATCAATATTTGCAGCCACCGCAGTAGCCGTGGCCGTTTCTGTCTTTGCTTCACTTTTACCGCCTGAGGCGGCAGCGGTAGTTGCGCCGGCCAGCAGGCCGGCATAATCCTCACCTTGCTTTCCCACGATCGCCAGTACATCATTGATCTTTACTGCCTGGCCCTCTTTCGCGCCCAGATAAAGAACTACCCCGCTGTTAAATGACTCATAGTCCATGGTGGCTTTATCGGTCTCTATCTCGGCCATGAGCTCGCCTGACTTAACGGTATCTCCAATTTTCTTATGCCACTTCGCAATAACACCTTCAGACATGGTGTCACTCATCTTAGGCATTCTGATAATTTCAGCCATACTGGTTAATGATTAACAAATAGAGATCAAAATTAACGTATTACGACGATTTTCAAGCATTTTGAACCACTTTCCGAAAGGTTAAAAATTGAAACTTCCTATCAGAATTTCGAAGGTCGTATGTGCATAGGGATAACCTGCTCTTGCCGGATTGACACTTGTATTTCCATAGGTGTAGCGCACGCCCACATTAAACTGCGGCAAAAATCGAAGGATATTAATATCCAACTTTAGCTCCCCGCCTATCGACGAATACGTCTGATTGTAAGAGGCTGTTGGAAATACGCTGCTGCCAAAACCGTAGTCATAGAAAACGTTGGCTCGTAAGCGCTGAAAGTTTATCAGTGGACCGACGGCAATGTCCGGATACCACAACGGCAAAGTGTAGTTAGCCGACATCGAATACATATTCTGGTACCTTGAGACCGATTGACCGCGGGGCAAAGGAATTTGATTTCTGAAAGTATAGTTATCTAATCCTTCTCCGGTAGTAATGTTGGCTTGTGGAATTAAGGAATTCTGGTACGCCCAATATCCCCAGAATGAATGATGCTTGGCCAGTCCGGGAAAATAGGCAAGTCCATAAATGGAAGATTGGCGACCCGAATAATCACCTCCATAAGGCGTATTGAAAAGATCAATATTGACAGACTGGCCCCATTTACTATAGATATCCCGCCTGCTTTTTTTCATTAGCCTGTAGGCGGAAAGGGAAAAATGATTGTAGTAGAGTTTACCATTGTCAACATAGTCACGGTAGAAATATTGCGGATTGGCTGTTGGTACCAATCTACCACCTCCATCAATGCTGTTCTTGAAATCCGTGACTGATGTCAGTCCGAAATAATCTGCAAAAGTAATATTGCCGTAGTATTTGGAGGTGGTCGTGTTCAGCGGAACACGCAATCCGGTCTGAATAGTTTTTTCACTCCATGTAAAAGTCAGATTTTCGGTTACCGTTGCTGTATTGTTTCCAACTTTCTTGTCATAAGTAAGGTCACCTTCGTTGGAAATCCGATCTGCCATCGAAGCCTGAAAATCAAGGATCGGATAAAAACCCTGGTAACTAAAACCTGCGTTCCATGATCCGGTGCGCTCATTGATGTCAAATTGGTACCCTGCACTGATCACGGTTGTGCTTAAGATGTCTTGAGATGTAATCCCAATATTTACGTTCGTCAGGTTGTTCACAAAAAACGGACCCCAGCTGTGCGGATTAATCATCCCACTGGCTCTATGATACCGCTTACTCTGAAAATTGGTCTTTGAAATTCCCTTCAATAAATCCGGATGACCTTCCTGGTCCACGAGATGCTGAAATAAAAAGTTAGGCGATGAAACGGGTACTTCATACTTTTTCCAGGAAAGGGAATCGAAAGGCATTTTAGCCACATCCATACCATCTCGTGACTGGTTATTATAATAAATGGTTTTGCCTTGCGGATCGGCAGAAAAATTATAAGCACCATACTTACTTGATGTAACCTGGAATCGTTCCTTC
>DAOMZK010000250.1:0-4500 GCA_035438035.1 Cyclobacteriaceae bacterium
TGTATTTGCAGGCGTATAGCGAATTATTTAACTATTAGGTATTACTACCATGATCAAGACAGCAAAGACTTTTTTAGGCGACGACTTTTTACTGGAGAACGAAGTAGCCACCCATTTATACGAAAAATTTGCTGCGCCTTCTCCCATATTGGATTATCATAATCACTTGTCGCCCAAAGAGATTGCGGAAAATAAAAAATTCAGCAACCTGCAGGAAGCGTGGCTCGCGGGTGATCACTATAAATGGCGGGCCATGCGTATTAATGGCGTACCGGAGAAATTCTGTACTGGAGACGCATCCCCGTTTGATAAATTCAATGAGTGGTCAAAGACTGTGCCGCACACCATGCGCAACCCGCTATACCATTGGACTCATCTAGAATTGAGAAGCTATTTTGGAATTCGGAAACTCCTGAATGAATCCACGGCCCGTGAGATTTATGATGAATGCTCGGCTATGTTGCAACAGGATGATTTCAGGGTACAAGGGTTGTTGACTAAAATGAATGTCCGGGTTGTGTGTACTACCGATGACCCCATTGACAGCCTGGAATATCACCGCCAATTTGCGAAGCAGGGTACTGAGTTAAAGATGTTCCCCTCATTCCGCCCTGACAAAGCTTACGCAACTGATAACCCTCAGGCCTACAATCAATACCTGGACAAGCTGGCAGAGGTGTCGAAAATTCAAATCAATTCTTTTGAGAACCTGGTTGACGCGCTGGCTGTTCGCGTTAAGTTCTTCAATGAACACGGCTGTCGAGCATCGGATCACGGTCCGGAAACATTATTCTTTGATGAGGAAGCGTTGACAAAGGCTCCGGCTATTTTTAAAAAATTAAGAGATGGCAAATCAATACCTGCTGATGAGCGGCAGATTTATCGTTGCGCTGTGATGATTCAGTTGTGTAAGCTGTATCATGCCACCCATTGGGCGCAGCAATTTCATGTCGGAGCACTGCGCAACAATAACAGCAGGATGTTAAAAACGCTCGGGCCTGATACGGGATTTGATTCAGTGGGAGATTTCAGCCAGGCTTACCACATGTCAAGATTTTTTGACCACCTTGACGCTACCAACCAACTTGCCCGTACCATAATCTATAACCTGAATCCTTCCGACAACGAAGTCTTCGCCACCATGACGGGTAACTTCTGCGACGGATCGGTGAAGGGAAAAATTCAATTTGGTTCGGGCTGGTGGTTTCTCGATCAGAAGGATGGTATGGAGCGACAGATGAATGCCTTGTCCAATATGGGACTGCTGTCGCGTTTCGTCGGTATGGTCACGGATTCAAGAAGTTTCCTTTCCTTCCCCCGTCACGAGTATTTCAGGAGAATTCTTTGTAATCTCATCGGAAGAGATGTGGAGAAAGGAGAGTTGCCTGACGATTTGCAGCACCTGGGCAAGATGGTGCAGGATATCTGCTATTTTAACGCGAAAAATTATTTCAACCTGTAACCGTATTCCCTCTTAAATCATTCTCGAAATACCCAGTTCCAGTCCGCGTAATTCTGCAAGTCCCTTCAGCCTTCCAATGGCAGAGTAGCCCGGATAGGTTTTCTTTTTCAAATCGTCCAGCATTTGATGTCCATGGTCCGGACGCATGGGTATAGAAATATTTCTGCGTCGCTGCAGTAGAATTACCTCCCGGACAACGGAAACCATATCGGAATCCCCGTCGAGGTGATCCGCTTCATAAAAATTTCCCTTAGCATCGCGTTTGGTGTTGCGCAAATGTAGAAAGTGAATGTGATCTCCCAGTCGCTGAATCATTCCAGGAAGATCATTATCAGCCCGAACACCATAAGAGCCTGTGCAAAAACAAAGCCCGTTGGAAGGAGAGGGTGCTGCCTGTATAATTTCCAGGGCATCTTTTTCTGTACTGACTACACGGGGTAAACCGAGGATGGGAAACGGCGGATCATCAGGGTGAATGGCCAACTTCAGTTTTAGTTTTTCTGCTTCAGGAACGATTTGCTGAAGAAACAGGAAAAGATGTTGCTTTAGTTTTTGTGCGTCAATATTCTTATACGTTTCAAGTGCGGACAGGATTTGTTCTTCGGTAAAAGAGACATCACTGCCTGGAAGACCGAGTAACGCATTCTTGTACAGCGTTTCACGCTGTTCCGTGGTCATGGAATCGTAGCTTTTCTGGGCTGCTTCAATTTCATCTTTAGCGTATTCCTTTTCAGCTCCCGGCCTTTTCAGGATAAGCATGTCGAAAGCCATGAATGCAGCTTTGTTAAACAGCAATGCCTTACTTCCATCTGCCAGTGTAAAGAAGGGATCGGTTCGCATCCAATCGAGGATGGGCATGAAGTTGTAAGTAATCACTTTCAAACCACACTGTGCCACGTTCCTCATACTGATTATGTAATTCTCAATATGCGCGGCATATCGTCCTGATCTTTTTTTGATCTCTTCATGTACGGGCAGACTCTCAATCACTGTCCAGGTGAGTCCGGCAGCTTCTATTTCCTGCTTGCGTTTCATGATCTCTTCTACTGACCATACATCGCCAACGGGAATATGATGAAGCGCTGTGACAACGCCCGTACATCCTGCCTGGCGGATATCCTGGAGGCTAACCGGGTCATTAGGACCAAACCATCGCATGGTTTGCTCCATCAGTTTGGATTGAGCTGACATGATTTTACTGATTCAAATTTTTACAAGTATAATCTACAGGGAATTAGGTTCGTCATTTTTGAAATAAAATTTCAAGGACCGTTACCATCGGGGTTTGATTCCCGGGGCGTAAGGGAATTCCTGTTTGATATAATATTCCAATGACTCTTTGGGCTGAGGATAATTTGCTGGGATAGGTCTCCTGGAAAACGACTGAAAGTATAACAAACAGGCATCTCGCCACCATGCGGCCTCTTTCTCCTGGATTTTCAACATCATGGTGATGGCATCAAACTCTTCTGTATCAATTTTTCCTTGAAGTCCGCTCCATGTAGATTGCATCCACCGGACCGAATCAACTCCCGCATTGTATTTTTTACACATCGTATTCCACAAGGTTTCACCCGATTTCATTTTAAAATCCCAGGGCTCATGGTGAAACCAGAGCAATAAGTTTTCAGGGCATGCATGCGGATTCGACCATTGCTCCTGAACGGGCTGGGCATATTGTTCCAGTGCATTACTCCCCGTGGAAGTACGGTTAAAGCCAATTCCCAAACTGTCAGCCTTGTGGTAATAAACCGATGTCCAGTCTGCACGGGGTTTGTTTTTTACCCATGGGCCGGGCCCGTAGTGATGATTCCATCCCATGATGTGATGCAATCCCAACGGCGTCATATAGTCAACACAAATTTCTCTTGAAGCCATCATCATGGATTTGACTGGCTTGATTACATCTGCCTTATTGGAGAAAGTCATGCGGATCCATTCTTCGGCAATGTCTCCTGCATCAAGTGAGGTATTCCAGGCCAGCCGACCAAAGGCATACCAGTTTGATTGTGCGAATATATTGCCGCACCAGTTTCTATCAGTACCAATATTAGCGACGCCGGCCATGCCCGATAGCGCATGCCCATCCAGCATGCCATCAATTACTTTGCTTACTGTTGAGCCCGGACCTTTTACATAGGTGTCTGCATTCAAAGTTTCCTTAAATAAAGTACCGAGGTATACGAGGTGTGTACTGAACCCGAGGTACTCCTGGGTGATCTGGAACTCCATCATCAATGGTGTTTTGGGCATGGCCCCGAACAAAGGATGAAAAGGCTCCCGTGGTTGGAAATCAATCGCTCCATTTTTTACCTGGACAAGTACATTGGGCAGAAATTGTCCGTCAAGTGGCTTGAACTCATTGAACGCCTGCCTGGCACGATCGTCCGGAACTTTATCATCATACACGAATGCGCGCCACATTACAATCCCGTGATGGGGTTCAAGAGCTTCTGCCAGCATATTGGCGCCATCCGCGTGTGATCGGCCATAGTTTTGTGGCCCGGGCTGGCCTTCAGAGTTAGCCTTGACGACGAATCCTCCAAAGTCGGGAACGCGCTGATACAACTCATCAATTTTATCCTTCCACCATTTGCGTACTTCTGGATTAAGCGGATCAGCCGTCTTCAGGTTTCCAATTTCCATAGGAGCTGAGAATCGTGCCGACAAATAAATTTTTATGCCGTAAGGCCGGAACACATCCGCGAGAGCAGCAACCTTAACCAGGTATTCCGGTGTGAGGATTTGTGCATTGGCATTTACATTGGTTACTACTGCACCGTTGATTCCAACCGATGCGTTAGCTCTTGCATAGTCTATGTACCGCGGATCGATATAATCCGGTAGCTTATGCCAATTCCAGATGGAGAAGCCGGCATATCCGCGTTCAACGGTTCCGTCGAGGTTATCCCAATGATTGAGAATCCGGATGTTCAATCTGGGTTTGTCCTCAATGAATAATTTGTCAATCGATTGGAGTGTTTGAATTCTCCGCAGTAGATGGAATACGCCATATAAAACCCCAGTATCTGTATTGG
>DAOMZK010000251.1:0-4484 GCA_035438035.1 Cyclobacteriaceae bacterium
GCCTATAACAAAGGCAAGTTGATTCAGGGTACACAAACATGGGGTGATAAAAGTTATACGTATGATCAACTGCGGCAATCCGCTGAGCCGGTAGGCGGCATCAAGACCTTCTACGCCAGTATTGCTGAGAATCTGCGCTACCCCTTAAGCGCCAGAAAAAGAAATATTCAGGGAATAGTATATGTTGAGTTTGTAGTGAATGAAGGTGGATACCTGCAGGATATCAAAATTGCAAAAGGTTTTGACAAGGGATGTGATGAAGAAGCTATCCGCGCGGTGGCAGAATCGCCTAAATGGTCCCCGCTTTATGTCAGGGGCCGGCCGGTAAAAAAGAGGATGATCCTACCTATTATTTTCAAACTAAGAGTATGAATAAAATTATGTCTTCAGATCAGGCTCCAGAACCTGTGGGCCCCTATCCCCATGCGCGGCGTGTGGGAGATTTACTTTTCTTGTCCGGAGTGGGACCGAGAAAAAGAGGGTCAAATGAAATTCCCGGCGTTACCCGGAATGCAGACGGGAAAATATTGTCTTATAACATTGAAGAGCAGTGCCATGCTGTTTTTCAAAACGTGAAATTCATTCTGGAAGCTTCAGGATCCAAATGGGAGAATCTCGTTGATGTTACGGTTTTCCTTACGGACATGAAGGATTTCCCGGAATACAACGCAGTGTACAAAAAGTATTTTCCGGACCCCGCTACGCAACCCTGCCGCACTACGGTTTCGGTCAATGCGCTGCCAACGCAGATAGCAATTGAGTTGAAATGCGTTGCTGTTTTGGGCAATTGACAATGCGCCCGAATGAATTAGCTACCCGAATTTTGGTGTTACTCCTTTGCGAACTTTGCGTTCTCTGCAGTGAAAAAAATTCACAATAGGCAGTTGACAATGGACAATGGGAATCGACTACAGGTCAATTGCATATTGTCAACTGTCAAATTGATAAATTGAGTGGTCGCGTTTTTAGAATTCAATACAATCAAACCGCGAAACTCTCCCCACATCCGCATGTACGCGATGCGTTGGGATTGATGAACTGAAATCCCTTTCCGTTCAAGCCGTCTGAGAAATCCAGCGTGGTGCCCAGCAGGTACAGCAGGCTCTTTTTGTCAACGAGAATTTTCACGCCCTTGTCTTCAAATACCTGGTCGACAGGTTTTATCTGATCATCGAAATTGAGATCATACATAAGCCCGGAGCAGCCTCCGCCTTTTACAGAAACACGAATATTGTTATTCGGCTCACGGCCTTCCTGCTTGCGCAATTCAATGATGCGGTCTTTTGCTTTTTCAGTAACGGTAATCATACTCGTCAATTTAACTCACGGGATTCAATACAACACTAAAAACGGTGATGGTGTTCCTGTCCCTTCCATAATACAATTTCTCCAGGACATCCAGGATATTACCAGCCCGGAAGTAGGAGGTATGCAGTTCATGCTCACCTTTGGCCACCCACTGGATCGTATAGGAGTTCTCTTTTTCCTTATAGTTCTCAACATAGTCCAGCATTTTCCGTAAAGCATCTACTTTATCAGATCCTTGTTCGGTGTGAAAAAGAAAAGACTGGTTGTGCCGCGGGTTGACGGTGATGAGATCGAGTTTCACTTTGCCATCCTTGGCGCTGAATTCAAAAATAAAATCAGACGTCCGCAGGCCCAGGTAATCCTTGATCTGCTGCTGTATGCGGGCAGCTTCTACATGAATATCTCCGGCTGTTTCTGTCATTACTTGGGTATTTGCCTTAAAAACCTTGAGAATCACTGAAAAGTTTCTTCCCTTGTGCAAAAATAGCAAAGAACCATCAATTCAGCCTTTTATGAAAAAATTAGAACACATTGGTATCGCGGTAAAGAACCTGGATAAGTCTAACGAACTTTTCGCCAAACTTTTGGGCCAGGAGCCTTATAAAATAGAGTCGGTGCAGTCGGAGAGTGTCCGTACATCTTTTTTTGATGTATCCGGCTTGAAGATTGAACTTCTTGAAGCCACACGTCATGATTCGCCCATTGCCAAGTTCATTGAAAAAAGGGGCGAAGGAATCCATCACCTTGCATTCGAGGTGGAGGATATTCAAGCCGCTGCGGCTGAATTGGTGAATAAGGATTTTCATTTCATCAACGAGGCGCCCAAACCCGGTGCTGATAACAAAATGATTTGCTTCCTTCACCCCAAAGCCACCCATGGAGTACTCATTGAATTGTGCCAGGAGATTAAATCCTGAAATGATGCCACAAAGACACCCATGCATAAAGGGATTTTTTAATATGACTTAGTGACTTCGTGTCTTGGTGGCTAAAAGCGGTTCTAAAATTTAGGCGCCTTTTTCGGATGTAATCCGTACTGCGTTTTGTTATAGTACCTCCACTTTTCTTTTCCTATCGAAGTCTCGGAATACGGCTTCGGTCCGCAGGCACTGATGATGAAGATTGTGACAAGAAGGGCTAACCCGGTTTTCATAGGTTATAAAATATGTCCATTAATACTACCCTGTTCTCCTTTATCCGGAATAATCACGGTATAACGTATTTTTGCGCGTCAGACAGCATAAACTGACGCCAAACCAGCACTACCATGGCCGAACGCACAGAAATTTCGCAGTTGGGAGAATTCGGATTGATTGACAGGATCAGGAAGAATTTTGAGTTAACTAATCCTTCATCCTTAAAAGGCATTGGTGATGATGCCGCCGTCATCGATGCCGGTGTTGAAGTGATCCTGTTGTCAACTGACATGCTGATCGAAGGCATTCATTTTGATCTGGCCTACACTCCGCTGCAGCATCTGGGCTACAAAGCTGTTGCAGTCAATGTATCGGACATCGCGGCAATGAATGGCAAGCCTGAGCAAATCATTGTTGGTTTGGGAATCAGCAATCGTTTTTCGGTGGAGGCAGTTGATATGCTGTATGAAGGCATTCGTTCCGCTTGCGCGAATTACAAGGTAGACCTCGTGGGTGGTGACACCACGGCCTCTCCATCCGGACTTTTCATTTCCGTTAGTGTGACGGGCAGAGCAAAAAAGGGAAATGAAGTTTACCGCAAAGGCGCGAAAGACAAAGACATCATTTGTGTGACGGGGGATCTGGGTGGTGCTTACATTGGTTTACAGGTGCTTTCAAGAGAGAAAGAAGTTTTTCTGGCCAATCCCAACATGCAGCCGCAACTCGACAGCCATGAGTATGTCGTGGGACGGCAACTGAAGCCGGAAGCCAGGATGGATATTATTTATGAGTTGAGGGATCTGGGCATTAAGCCCACTGCTATGATTGATGTATCAGATGGCCTCGCTTCTGAGCTGCTACACTTGTCCAAGCACTCCAATGTGGGCATGCGGATTTTTGAGGACAAGATTCCGATCGATCAGAATGCATTCAATACTGCGGTGGAATTCAAGCTGGATCCGTTTACCTGTGCGCTCAATGGAGGGGAAGACTATGAATTATTGTTTACTATTGCTCAAAGTGATTTTGAGAAGATAAAAAATCACCAGGATATTCATTTCATCGGCTACGTGCAGCCGGATGTTTCACAGAATATTATGATTACTAAGAATGGGAATGTTATACCGTTGAAGGCTCAGGGGTGGGAGCATTTTTAAAGAGTACGAATGTGTTTGAGTGGGCTAACTTCAATATTTAATATTCAGAATTCAGAATTAATCAATCTTCTGGATACGGTATATATACAAACCTTGTAAATTCCTTGTCGATGACAAACAAACAACAGAACTCGTCAGGGTCTTTGTATGTACGCTTAAAATCTTCTTCCTTCTCTTTGGCCACTAGTTCACGTTGTAAAAATTCATCCAGAAAGGAAGCATAGTAGCTCCATTCCAGCGACATGTCTGAGTTTTTAATCAGGATCTGACCGATAGGCTGATCGCTGTGCGCGATGGGAAAAATAGGAAAATCAAAACCGGACTTGCGGATCTGGTAGGAGGCTTCTTTCAGTGTATCTGCTACCTTGACAAAGTCGTTTGATATCGTGCCGAGGTATTTGCCACTGAGTTCCGGGTCGTTGGTCATAGTAAATTGACCGCTAAAGTAAATTTTTAATTTTAATGGCTGTAAAGGCATCCTGTAATTTTCTTGTTTCGTATCCAACCTAGCCCCCATAATTATGAACCGATCAGAATTCCTCCAAAAATCAGTACTGAGTGGTGCAGCCCTGGTGTTGCCAACGTTGATAGCCAGAAGCCAGGAACCTCAACGTCCAGCACCCATCAAACTGGAAATTGTCAAAGAATTTGTCACGGTTGCGCATGGCAATCTCCAAAGAACCCGTGAGATGCTGGACAATGACAAACAACTGCTGCATGTTTCCAATGATTGGGGCGGCGGTGATTATGAGTCAGCCATTGAGGCTTGTGGCCATACAGGCAACAAGGAAATTGCTAATTATTTATTAGGGAAAGGTGCGCGCTACAATATTTATCTCGCCTGCATGCTGGGCCATCTCGAAACAGTAAAAAATGTCCTGAC
>DAOMZK010000252.1:0-4472 GCA_035438035.1 Cyclobacteriaceae bacterium
GTCTGCAGCAGTTCCAGTATTTTACGATCGATCGGGTCGAGTTTGACTTTCATGAACGGAGTTTTGATAAAGTTAATAAGAACAGGGAATGTTTAAGATTACTCCCGTAAAAACCGCATTGATTTTTTAATGCCCCCGGTCTCAATGGTCAAATAATATATTCCGGCCGTCAGGAATGAAATATCGACGACACCTTGATTGAGGCCCGATTGGGTCAGTGTATCCCATTCAAAGGATTTTTTCCCCATTTGATCGTAAATGATCAGGCGGGCCGAGCCTGAGGCCGGCGATATCCAATCCACATGCAGAGTGCCAGCAGAAGGATTGGGGTAAGGCGCAAACACGTATTCTGACTGATCCAGATTCAGGCAGCGCTTATTGTTATCAGATTGAATATCCTTATCAGAGAGAACTTCCGCACACAGATAGGTAAAATCAAATTGCTGAGGAGACAAAGTAAATGACAGGGTCCGTACGGCTGATTGTCCTGGTGCAAGATTCAGAATTAGTGTTTCGTTGACAACCGCCTTGTCTGCCAGAAATAAAGCCACTTCGGCCGCAGTGACAGGAATATTGCAATTGTTCAAAATGGTCACCACGCATCTTATTTTTCCGGTAACCGGATCATTGGTAAGTGAAAAATCTTTCATCACCATATCGATCGAAGGCACCAATACTTTTATTGGTAGGCTTAATACGTCCGAACATCCAAATGCATTAGCAGCAGTAAGCTCTGCTGAATAATCGCCCAACGTGGCGAAAGTATACGTAGGCGATGTCAGCGTGCTGGTGGCCGTGACCTTGTCATAAAACTTCCAGGTATAACTTGTTGCCTGTTGTGAGTTGTTGCCAAACTGCACTGTCAAAGGCGCGGCACCACGGTCGGGAGACGCAACGAAGGCCGCTACGGGTCCAGGGTTAACAATCAAATTTCGTGACAGCGTATACTTGCAGCCGGACGCATGCGTTGTGGTCAGTTTCACATTGTAAGTGCCGTCCGAAGTAAACAAGAAAGATGCAGGGTTGCCTGTTGATGAATTCCCGTCAAAATTCCAGTTCCAGGCTACGGGTAAATCTTGTGGTGAACTGGTTGCGTCTGTAAAGACAATATTTTTTCCTGAACACGGGAGCGAATTATTAAAATTCACTACAGGAGGGACCGGAACTGTAATCGTACTTGATTTTACGCTGATGCAACCGTTGGGACTGGTGGCCGTGAGGGTAACAGCATAGTTACCTGACGCGGTAAATGTGTAGGATGGATTGGGTATTGAAAATGTGCTGGAGGCAATCTGCCATAATCGTGTTTGGATACTTCCACTGGAAGCATCCGTGAATTTAGTGGGGAAATTAAGGCAGGATGGGCTAACGGTAAAGTCAGCGTTCGGAGAAGCTGAAATGGTTATGGGTTTTGTGATTGAGACCGAACAGCCTTTGTTAGATGTGGCCGTAAGAGAGACCGAATAAACGGATGCCGCTGAATAAGCGTGTGAAGGATGCTGAAGGACTGAGTTGGAAGCGTCACCAAACTGCCATAACCAGGATGCAATGTTGCTGTCATTCAGGACAGGGGTAGTATTTTGAAAAGGAGTTGCAGTTCCAACACATGAAAACGGAGGGAGACTGGCTGTAAAATCAGGTTGAGGATTGCTCCACACATTAATCATCTTGGTTAGTGTATTGTTACAGCCAACCGAATTGGAAGCAGTGAGTGTAACTTGAAATTGCCCAATAAAGGCATAGTTGTTTTGTGGATTTGTCAAAGTTGAAGTGTTCCCATCGCCAAATGTCCAGTTATAACCCGTGATCCCTGTACCCGATGTCCCATTGGTAAATGTGGCAGGAGAACCCAGACATTTATCAGTGAATGAAAAGTTTACATCTGGTCCGATTTGTTGGGTAATGAAACTCTGAATAGATTGATGTGAACAACCAGGAATAGAAGCGGTCAAAGAAACTTGTTGTGTACTAACTGAAGGAAACGCAAAACTTAGATCCTTTGATGTGGATATGTTTGAACCGTTTACCTGCCATTGCCAAGTTGGGTTTAGTCCGACACCAAAAGTAGTGGTGTTGTCAAAAGTATATTGTTGATTCGAACAAACCGGCAAGCCTGAAGGTAAATTAAAGCCTGCCACAGGAGGTGAATACACCACCAAATTAATAAGGTTCTTATTATCACAGCCGGAGCCATCTGTAGCTGAAAGCAAAACAGGGTATGTAGCCGGAGAACTAAATTGATGGCTGACATTGTTGCCTGTGTCTATCCCTGAATCACCAAAGTCCCATGAAATTCCAGATAAAGAGGATAGTGAGACAGCGGTAAACTGAAATGGAGAACTTACACATTTATTAATTCCGGGATCAATAGTTAGTGGAACTGCGATTGTACTCTGAACCGTAATGGTCAGGGATTTACTTTCCATTGAACCGTTAGCATACACAACTTCGAGGGCAGGAAATTTTTGCCCGGTGCCGGAATAACTAAGTAGTCCAGGATTCTGCGATGTTGAACTTTGCATACTCGAACCACAAGAATTATTTGGAAAACTCAGCCTGAAAAGATTGGAGTTATTTCCGTTAATAGTGAAGGCTGTCCAAATTTCACCTTGCTTAGCAGCAGCAATGTTCCAACTGGAAACCAGCACGCCAAGTGCCCCATGATTGATAATGTTCGGTCCAGGGTTATTAAGGTTCAGGCCGATGTCGACCACTGAAATTCCCCCGTTCAAATCTGTAACAAGAAGGAAATGATTACTACCCTCTGTCACCGAAGCCAGGCGGTATGGAAGATAGGGAAACAGATTGGCTGGATAGGGATTGACAACCGGGGTAAACGTCATATCACTTCCATAGTCGAGTCGAATAAGGCTGGAACTACTGATATTCAATGCAAACACACTCCATCCGGTGCAATCCTGGGCAATCTGAACATCTACGATTCCACTCCCGGCGTTCGTGACATTCGGCACACCGTGAGGCTGATCAAGGCCATTGGGAAAGGGCACTGAAGTAATATTTCCTGATGATTCTGAGATTATAACTACGAAAGAATTTGTGCCTGACTGAACAGCGTCCAACGATCCTTCATTTCCAACCACGCCAGAGATTGCAATTGATGCGACTGGAGCATTAGACAGTGATGTCCCAAAATCCAATAAGATCACATTGGAGGTCGTGAGGTTGAGAACCAGGCCATACCACTTTGATCCATGTTGAATGATCTTGATAGAAGTTGGTCTGGCTAACAGGCTACCCGGATTGCCCAGATTGGTTTCAACAGGTGTCCCACTATCCAGCACCAGCCCGAAGTTGACCCGTATAATATTACTAGCATTGAAGCTAACGGCAAATCCATACCAATTGCCCTGATCATTTCCCATTGTCAGGTCAAATAATGTACCCGAAGAAATGGTGTTTGAAATCCCCGCTGCAGGAGTTTGCCTGAGGTCACCCGTACAGAAGTCCCATTGATAAGCACTGGCGACAGCTGAAGTTGTGGGCATGAAAAATGCATCCTTGCATACAGCACCAGGAATAGTAAGATTAAGCGAACTACATTGGCCAAAAGAGGCAACTCCACGTTCCAATACCAGCATCAATATGATCAACGTTCGCATCAAAATGTTCAATTCCTTCTGAATTCAGAATCTTTTAGGAAAGTAATCACCGTCTGGCTTACAATGGAGAGAATTTAATCCGCCAAGTTAAGAATTTGATTTCCTATTTTAATAGGGATCAATAAGCTCGATTAGGGCAAAGGGGAGTAAACTTTTCTTACCACCCGATCTGAAGGGTACTTTGTATACAAAGAGTCGGAGTGGACAATCTGGAGCATATCTTTCTTTTCAAAATACAAATTCATGAGCAATGCTTCGTCCACCGATGAGAACCGCAGGGTGTCACCCTGATGATATTTTTTCTCAATGGATTTTGCTCTGTCCGGCAAACTTATTTCCGATGAATATCCATGCCGTATTGAGTTTATATTGGTCCATGCTGACAAAATCATTACCCCGACAAACAAAAACAAAATGATCCTCGTCATGGGTTTTCCCGTCAGTATGATTTTGTCTGAGAGGATGCCCATCAAAATACAGCCGAAGGGAACCGAGAAACTTGCATAAAGGACCTGGTAAGCGACTGTATGTCCGGAAACAAATGCCATTAACGTGGCCACAAGCGGCGCAGCTAAAATAAAAAGAGCCAGGGAGGTCATAAGCGCTTTTCCTTCCAGAAGAAATCTCCTGTTTAGAAAAATCAGCAGGGCAGGCAAGATCAAAATGGGAAGGGTCTCCCTGATTCTCCATCCGATATTTTGAAATCCAATCCCTAACAAATGGGTAAATAATTGGGACAGTCCCGCAAATACTGTTTTAAAGTCAGTCCGTCCATAAAAAATATTCTGCGGATCTCTATTCGAAAGGGCAAGATATCTTTCATTTCGAAACCCCATCATATCCAGACCTTCC